>NZ_JBDFMK010000006.1:0-8900 GCF_047238215.1 Arthrobacter phoenicis | reverse complement strand
GCCCCCGGCTACGACCACATCACCTCGGCCATCGGCGCCACGGAGATCGCCCGCTACGGCACCGCGATGCTCTGCTACGTCACGCCCAAAGAACACCTCGGGTTGCCGAACAAAGATGACGTCAAAACCGGCGTGATCACCTACAAGATCGCCGCCCACGCCGCGGACCTCGCCAAAGGCCACCCGGGCGCCCACGAACGCGACGACGCCCTGTCCAAGGCACGGTTCGAGTTCCGCTGGCGCGATCAGTTCGCCCTTTCCCTGGACCCGGAAACGGCCGAATCCTTCCACGACGAGACCCTGCCCGCCGAACCGGCCAAGACCGCGCACTTCTGCTCCATGTGCGGTCCCAAGTTCTGTTCCATGCGGCTCTCCCAGGACATCCGCGACCAGTTCGGAGGCATGTCCGAACAGGAAGCCATCGCAGGAATGGAGGCCAAGTCCACCGAATTCCTCGAATCCGGCGGGAAGGTCTACCTGCCCGAACCGGTTCTGCCCAGGAGCTAGGAGCGGGTCCGGCCAGGGCCGGTCCTTCGTGGCCGGTCCTGGCCGGACCTGAACACCGCCGACTAAGAGGCCTGTTCGAAAGGGCCGTTGAAGCCCTCACCGCCGGGACCGGCCCCATCCAGCAACGACTGGCCGACGCGTACGTCTGGCTGACCGCCGACCGGACCCGGCCGCGCTCAATCCGCGTCCGCTTAATCGTGATGCTCCTCTACCTCACCTCACCCCCCAATCTCAAGCCTGCCTCGATCGTTCGACGTTCTCAGAAACGAAGGATTTCAAGAACGCCTTGAATCGAGAAAGGCGGCGCTTGCCGTGAGGCGCCGGAACAGCGCGCCGTTCTGCGGGAAACCGCCGTTGTGATGAGAAGCCCCGCCCCGGCGGGGCGGTTCTCACAAATAATTCTCGAAACTGTACAGTCGAGCCAGGAGTCCGAATCGAGTTTTGAGAAGAGAAACCCATATGGCGGCACACCGTATCGGCTATGCCAGAGTGTCTACGCGCGACCAGAACCTTGATCTGCAGTTGGCTGCCTTAAATAGTGCAGGATGCGATCGCATCTTTGAAGACACAATGAGCGGCACCAAGGCCGGCCGCCCCGGTCTAGCCAAGGCCCTGGAAACACTCCGTGAGGGAGACACTCTCATTGTGTGGAAGCTGGACCGTCTCGGCCGTAGCGTGAAGGACCTCCTGGATTTCGCCGGAGGCCTGAACGAGCGCGGAATTGGTTTTGTCAGCCTTACCGACTCGATCGACACCACCACCGCCTCCGGACGCTTCTTCTTCAACGTGATGGCATCCCTGGCCCAGATGGAACGCGAGCTCATGGTCGAACGCACACAGGCGGGCCTCCAGGCAGCGCGCGAACAGGGCCGGGTCGGCGGACGAAAGCGTGTAATGACTGAGGCCAAGATCCGCTCAGCTCGGAAGCTCCTCAGCCAGGGAACGCCGCCCAAGGAAGTTGCCGCCAGCCTCGGGGTCTCGGTGCCCACGCTTTACCGCTGGGTCCCGGCCACGAGCCCTGAAGCAGTTGCAGTCCCGTAGCTCGGCCTTTGGTGCAGACGACTGTTGAAAAAATGCGTGACTGTGCAGACCACTTCTGAAACTGACAAACGTAGCGGCGCGTTTCCTGGGCACGGTGATCGATCGGCTTACGGGTGAGTCTGCTGACACGATCCGGCATGCGAGACCTTGGTGCTGCCCTGTCCGTGACTTGCAAGCTCAGGTCCTCGATCCAGTACCAATCGGTCTCAACTGTGGCAACACCTTGGAGGGCCTATCGGGCGCCATCCAAGGCGGCAGCGGCGTGGCTTCAAAGAGTGCAGACACCATCGGGACCAGAATCGGACGAATGGACGACGAACAGCCGGTAACACTTGTGGCGAGCAGATTCGAGGAATGGGCGGACCACTATGCCCGGTTCGCCGCGGCGATCCTCGAATTGCTCCCCGAAGCCCACTGCGAACACATTGGTTCGACTTCCGTGCCCGACCTGCCGGCGAAAGATGTCATAGACGTGATCGTTGGGGTCAAGGTTTCGAGCGTTCAAAATGCAGCCCGGGCGCTGAAAATGGCGGGGTTCGACCTCGAGGGGATGAAGCCCGGCCATTGCTGGCTCGCGTGGCCAAACCGCCGCCATCGGGAATCCGTGGTGCACGTCCTCGCATTCGAAGGCACCGAATGGTCTGCACGCATCGCATTCCGCGACCTACTCAGAGAAGATCCGGCGGCCCGAGCCGAATACTTTGAGGCCAAGAAAACCGCAGCCGACACAGCCTCGGGCTGGAGTGACTACACGGCTGCCAAATACCCCACCGTCGCGCGCCTTCTAACTCGGACCAATCCGGACACCGCCTGAACTGCCTGCCCCGGCAACGAGGGGTGGGGCTGGTTTCGCGGTGGCGTAAAGGGTGTTTAGCTGGCGGTAGAGCGTTCGGGCGACGTAGCGCTTGAGGGATCTGCGGATTTCGCGGTAGCTGCGACCTTCTTGGGTGCGTTTGGCGACGTAGTCCCGTGTTCCGGGGTCATGGACCATCCGGGTCATGGTGATGGTGTGCAAAGCACGATTGAGGCGCCTATCACCGCCCCGGTTCAGCCTGTGCCGGACAGTGTTACCGCTTGAGGCCGGCAAGGGACTCACCCCTGCCAGAGAGGCAAAGGCAGCTTCGCTGCGAACCCTTCCTGGATGCGACCAAGCTGTCAGGACAGCAGCGACCGTGACAGCCCCGGCACCCACCATCTCCAACAGCGGCGCAGCCGGGCTTTCCTGGATCAGCTCAGTCATGCGCTTCTGATTAGCCGCCAGCTGAGTGGTCACCTCGAGAACGCGGCGCGCCAACCGAACCGCTTCCTGCCGAGCGATCGCTAGTTCCATCTGCTCCTGCCGGTCCCGCCATCTGGTAATCGTGGCGATCTGGGCGGGAACCAGAGGCTTGCGGGCGTCGACTCCAAGGTCGTGTGCCCGGAGTAAGGCGATAAGCGCATTGACATTCATTGTTCGTTCCCGGGTCAACTGATCCCGTGCCGCACTCAGGATCCTGAGTCCGGCACGGGCTCCTTCATCCCGGCGCGGAACCCGGAGTTGGGACTCCTCCAAGCCAAGGACAGCGGCTCCGATGGCGGTAGCGTCCAACGGGTCCGATTTGCCCAGCCCCCGACGGCCTCGGGCGTTCATCCGTGGAGCTTCGGCGACGTCGTAGCCGGCGTCGGTTACCGCCCGGGCCAGACGCGCCCCATATGAGCCGATACCCTCGACGGCCCATAGACAGGCCATATCCCCGTCTGTCCTTCGGCCTACCCAGGCAAGTGCGCGGGAAATCCCTGCCGAGGTGGTCGGGAACTGCTCGCACGCAACCTGTCGCTTAGTGCTGGCCTCGATGATGGCGTAAGTGTGGGTCCGGGCGTGACAGTCCACGCCGATGACGAACGGGCGGGTCTGCGAAACGATAGTCAACGCACCACCCTCCTTCCTTTCGAACGGGCAAGAACGGCCGCAGCACGGCCGGCGCCGGACCTGGGAAGAGTCACCTCGAGGCAAAACTGTGATGAGCCACAACCTCCAAAGGCTGGGCAAGCTTCTAATCAAGCCACCGACGTGGGACAGGTCAGCGCCGGCCGCTCCACCCAGCGCGGACAAATCGGGGGAAACGCACCCTCGAGGGGCAATTGTTTTTTCGAGTCACGCACCAGGCAGAACGACCGGCATCAACACTGCCAGCTAGTCCCAGACCAGCCATGTAAAGACTCACAGTTGTTTTTTGGCTGCGGCTGGAATTGGGTGCTGGCGCGGACCATAGCGGGGCGGCTTTGGTGACCGGCCAGCTTCCCCTCTCCCCCCGTTGTTTTGGCTGCAGGCGAAGCTTGCGGAGCTGTGGCCGACGGAGGCCTGTCTACCCGAGGGCAAGGGCGGGAAATTCCCGGAGGAAATCAGCGACGAAGGAGCACCGCAGGGACATTTCCTGTACCGCAGGCCCCGACGAAGGAGGGGCTAGATGGGCCGGAGCGGACACGTACAATCCGTCAGGACAGCAGCCAAAACAGAAAAGCGCTTCTAGAGCCCGAGCGAAGCGAGGCCCGTGCAGTAGGGGTGGGCGCTTGCTGGGCGAGGCCGGAACCCAGAGTCTTCAGGCAGCACGTCGTTCCGGGCTACGTTGTGGTGCTTGCGTGCAGCACGGGCTTGCTGGTGGCGTAAAGCGCTGCGCGGCTCCCACCAGTGAATCGCGGCGCTAAATGGTGTTCTTTTCGCAGCGCTTGGTGCACTCACGGCCGGCGGCACCGCATCGGCCTTCAGATGGTTCGCCTTTGGAGCTCTGGAACCGTTGTTCGGGACACACGGAACAGCTCCGCCAACTCAGCCTGCGTGTGCTCCCCGGCGTCGTGCAGTGTCAGAAGATGCTTCCGCTGTGTCTTGGACAGTTTCGGCTGCTTGCCTTTCAGCCGCCCCTTCGCCTTGGCGACCGCCATTCCCTTGCGAGTGCGCATCCGGATCAGGTCCGCCTCAAACTCGGCCACCATTCCCAGGACATTGAACAGCAGCCGGCCTACCGGATCAGTTGGATCATGAGTGCTGCCGCCGAGACTGAGCACTACCCCCTTGGCCGTCAGCTCGTGGGCTATATCCCTGGCATCGGAAAGAGAGCGTGCCAAACGGTCGAGCTTGGTCACCACGAGCGTATCGCCGCCCCGGCACGCCGCCATCGCTTCACGGAGCCCAGGGCGCACCCGGTTCGCTCCCGTCAGTCCGTGATCGACGAAGATCTGGGCCTCATCTACACCCAGGGCAAAGAGGGCATTGCGTTGGGCGGTCAGGTCCTGGTCGTTCGTCGAGACCCGGGCATAGCCGATCTTCATTCCAGTCATAAGGAACATGGTTGCAGTAATCCCCCCGTCACCGTGCATATTATCGTGCGGGTCTTACGACCAACGAGAGTGCGAGGTCGATGCCGCTGTCCGGTGAGGTCTGCCGGTCGGTGAGTTGGATGAAGTTACTGGAGGGGCTACGGCTCAGGAGGCGCAACAGGAGAGTTTGGAGACATCAGTGGTGAAGGACTGGGCGGCGATCTTGATCCCCTCGGCCATGGTCAGGTACGGGCTCCACAGGTTCGCCACCTGCTCCACGGTCATCCCGGCTTCCAGGATGTAGACCCCGGCGGCGGCGAGGTCACCGGCGTCCTTCGCGACGGCGGTGATTCCCACAATCCGCCCGGTGTCCGCGTCCGCGACGATCTTGATGAAGCCGCGGGTGTCCCTGTTCACCAGGGCCCGGGGCACGTACTCCAGGGGCAGGACCCGGCATTCGCACCGGATACCGGCCTCGTTGGCTTCCTTGCCGGTCATCCCGACCGCGGCCAGGGCCGGGCTGGTGAAGGTGACCCGGGGCAGGTGCCGGTAGTCGACCTCGCGGCCGGCGTTGTTGAAGGCGTTCTCCACCACCAGGGAGCCGTGGGATGCTGCGACGTAGACGAATTCGCGGTGTCCGGTCACGTCTCCGGCGGCCAATATCCTGGGATTGGTGCTGGCCAGCCGGCTGTTGACCAAGATCTCGCCGCCGTCCCCGGTTTTCACGCCGACCGCGGACAGGTTCAGGCCGTCCGTGACCGGGCGCCTTCCCGTGGCGACGAGCAGCCTGGCGGCCCGGAATTCCTCCTGGCCGCCGGAGGCGGCCGCGGTCGCAACGATCCCGCGGGTGGCCGGATCCGTACGTACGGAGGACACGGCCGCCCGGCGGACGACGCGGATGCCCTCGTCGGCGAAGACGCCCATCAGGGCGCGGGAGGCTTCGGGTTCCTCGGCCGAGGCCAGGCGGGAGCGGACCAGCATGGTGACCTTGGACCCGAGCCGGGCGAAGAGCTGGGCCTGTTCCAGGGCCACGTACCCGCCGCCGAGCACGAGCAGGGAGTCGGGGACCTCCTCGAGTTCCATCGCGGTGGTGGCGGTCAGGTAGTCCGTGTCTGCCAAACCCTCGATCGGGGGCGCCCACGGAGCCGACCCAGTGGCCACCAGATAGTGCGCGGCCCTTACGGACTCCCGCATCCCGTCCTGTCCGGTGATTTCCAGGACGGGATCGTCCTGGGTGCCGGTGAACACGGCATTGCCCTGGCGCAGCTCCCAGCCATAGTCCGCGATCAGGTCCACGTACTTATCCGAACGCATCGTCTCCACCAGGGAACGCTTCCCACCGATCAGCCCGGCCATGTCCACCGGCCCGGCTGAGGTGCTGATGCCGGGGAACCGGCCTGCTCCGTCCAGGGCAACTTGCCTGGCCTCTGCCGCGGCCAGGAGTGCCTTGGACGGCACGCAGCCGGTGTTCACGCACGTGCCGCCGACGGTGGAGCGCTCGATCATCAGGACGCGTTTGCCCAGGTTGGTCGCCCGGATCGCGGCCGCGAATGCTCCGCCGCCCGATCCGATGACGGCCAGATCAAAATCAGGTGTTGGTTCAGACATGGAATCCTCCAAAGTCGTACAGCAGCGACGTCCCGAAATACCCGTAACAGTGCCTCGTATATGGTTCTGCCCCAGTCTGCACCTTCCACCGAGGGGGAAGGTCAAGAGGCTGACTCCGCTCTCCCGGCCCGGGGCGCCACCCGCGGGTTCCTACCCCCTGTTGACCTTCCACTAAACTGGAAGGTCAAGGAGGAACCCCCCGGGGACGAGAGGTGCATGATGCTTATCGGCGAAACTGCCGCAGCCGCGGGCATGACGGCCAAGACCCTGCGGTTCTACGAGGACCGCGGCCTATTGCCGGCCGCCGACAGGGCACCGAACGGATACCGCGACTACGCCCAGGAAACAGTCAGCCGGCTGGAATTCATCCGCCGCGGCCGCACGGCCGGACTGACCCTTGCCCAGATCGGTGACATCCTCTCCGTCCGGGACATCGGCCAGGCCCCCTGCGTACACGTCCGGGATCTGCTGGCCAAACAGCTCCGCGACCTCGACGCCCGGATCGCAGAACTCACGGCACTGCGTGCAACCGTTGCCGAATTTCATGACGCCGCGGCCGCCGGGGACCCTGCAGCCTGCGACCCCGAACGCATCTGCAGCTACCTCTAAACCCGACCAGATCCCGACGCTCCTCCTGTGTGACTGCTAGTTCGGATTGGCGGTTTTTTCGCAGCTCGGTTTGGCGGTTTTAGCTAATTCCTATGACGAGGGTTGATGTCAGTTTCAGAAGTCGACTGCACGGAATAGCAGAAGGCGTCTGCACCATTCCCGGGTGCTGTGCGTTGGCCGGGCTGGCGGTTGACCGAGGAGCGCGTCAGCCCCGGCAGCTGCGAACAGGAGGCCTCAGCTGCCGGAGATATGTCATATCCCCATCGCTGGGAGGGCCTGCTTCCGAGGATGGAGGCCCTCCGGGGAACACCAGTCATCATCCAACCGGAACGGGCACGCCGGGGTGCTAGGGTTTTTTCATCCACACGGGTGCCCTAATGCAGGGGCTGAGATCGGGCTGATGCAGCCTGCGACCGTTGAACCTGTCCGGGTCATGCCGGCGAAGGAAGTAGGAAACCACTGATGAACGCCATGAATTCACATTCGCTCGCGTACGCCCGCGACCCGGAACACGGCATTAGCGTCCCTGTCACGGAGATCGCCTTGGAGGACTCTCCGAACGGGGTGAAGAATCCACCGTTCACGGTGTACCGGACGGCCGGGCCCGGCAGCGATCCGGTAATCGGCCTGGAGCCGTTCCGGTCCGAATGGATAGAATCCCGGGGCGACACCGAGCCCTACGGCGGACGGGAACGGAACCTGCTCGATGACGGCAAGTCCGCCGTGCGCCGGGGTGCCGCGTCCGCGGAATGGAAGGGCGCGCAGCCGGTGCCCCGCCGCGCCCTCAACGGCAAGACGGTCACCCAGATGCACTACGCCCGCCAGGGCGTGATCACGCAGGAGATGCGGTTCGTGGCAGTGCGGGAGAACTGCGACGTTGAACTGGTCCGCAGTGAGGTGGCGGCGGGCCGGGCCATCATTCCGAACAACATTAACCACCCTGAATCCGAGCCGATGATCATCGGCAAGGCGTTCCTGGTGAAGATCAACGCCAACATCGGCAACTCGGCCGTGACCAGCTCCATTGCCGAGGAAGTGGACAAACTGCAGTGGGCCGCCCAGTGGGGCGCAGACACGGTGATGGACCTCTCCACCGGCGATGACATCCACACCACCCGTGAATGGATCATCCGCAACTCCCCCGTCCCGATCGGCACGGTCCCGATCTATCAGGCGCTGGAGAAGGTCAACGGCGAGGCCAATGACCTGACCTGGGAGATCTACCGGGACACCGTGATCGAGCAGTGCGAGCAGGGCGTGGACTACATGACCGTCCACGCCGGCGTGCTGCTGCGCTACGTGCCGCTGACCGCAAACCGGGTGACCGGGATCGTCTCCCGCGGAGGGTCCATCATGGCCGGTTGGTGCCTGGCCCATCACCAGGAGAACTTCCTCTACACCCACTTCGATGAACTGTGCGAAATCTTCGCCAAGTACGACGTCGCCTTTTCCCTGGGCGACGGCCTGCGGCCGGGGGCGACCGCGGATGCCAACGACGCCGCACAGTTTGCCGAACTAGACACCCTGGCGGAGCTGACCAAGCGCGCCTGGAAGTACGACGTGCAGGTCATGGTCGAAGGCCCGGGCCACATCCCCTTCCACCTGGTCCGGGAAAACGTCGAACGCCAGCAGGAACTCTGCGACGGCGCCCCGTTCTATACCCTCGGCCCACTGGTGACCGACATTGCCCCCGGCTACGACCACATCACCTCGGCCATCGGCGCCACGGAGATCGCCCGCTACGGCACCGCGATGCTCTGCTACGTCACGCCCAAAGAACACCTCGGGTTGCCGAACAAAGATGACGTCAAAACCGGCGTGATCACCTACAAGATCGCCGC
>NZ_JBDFMK010000005.1:0-12879 GCF_047238215.1 Arthrobacter phoenicis | reverse complement strand
GTGCTCTCGCGTGCAGCACGGGCTTGCTGGTGGCGTAAAGCGCTGCGCGGCTCCCACCAGTGAATCGCGGCGCTAAATGGTGTTCTTTTCGCAGCGCTTGGTGCACTCACGGCCGGCGGCACCGCATCGGCCTTCAGATGGTTCGCCTTTGGAGCTCGCGGTACACCGTTGTTCGGGACACACGGAACAGCTCCGCCAACTCAGCCTGCGTGTGCTCCCCGGCGTCGTGCAGTGTCAGAAGATGCTTCCGCTGTGTCTTGGACAGTTTCGGCTGCTTGCCTTTCAGCCGCCCCTTCGCCTTGGCGACCGCCATTCCCTCGCGAGTGCGCATCCGGATCAGGTCCGCCTCAAACTCGGCCACCATTCCCAGGACATTGAACAGCAGCCGGCCTACCGGATCAGTTGGATCATGAGTGCTGCCGCCGAGACTGAGCACTACCCCCTTGGCCGTCAGCTCGTGGGCTATATCCCTGGCATCGGAAAGAGAGCGTGCCAAACGGTCGAGCTTGGTCACCACGAGCGTATCGCCGCCCCGGCACGCCGCCATCGCTTCACGGAGCCCAGGGCGCACCCGGTTCGCTCCCGTCAGTCCGTGATCGACGAAGATCTGGGCCTCATCTACACCCAGGGCAAAGAGGGCATTGCGTTGGGCGGTCAGGTCCTGGTCGTTCGTCGAGACCCGGGCATAGCCGATCTTCATTCCAGTCATAAGGAACATGGTTGCAGTAATCCCCCCGTCACCGTGCATATTATCGTGCGGGTCTTACGACCAACGAGAGTGCGAGGTCGATGCCGCTGTCCGGTGAGGTCTGCCGGTCGGTGAGTTGGATGAAGTTACTGGAGGGGCTACGGCTCAGGAGGCGCAACAGGAGAGTTTGGAGACATCAGTGGTGAAGGACTGGGCGGCGATCTTGATCCCCTCGGCCATGGTCAGGTACGGGCTCCACAGGTTCGCCACCTGCTCCACGGTCATCCCGGCTTCCAGGATGTAGACCCCGGCGGCGGCGAGGTCACCGGCGTCCTTCGCGACGGCGGTGATTCCCACAATCCGCCCGGTGTCCGCGTCCGCGACGATCTTGATGAAGCCGCGGGTGTCCCTGTTCACCAGGGCCCGGGGCACGTACTCCAGGGGCAGGACCCGGCATTCGCACCGGATACCGGCCTCGTTGGCTTCCTTGTCGGTCATCCCGACCGCGGCCAGGGCCGGGCTGGTGAAGGTGACCCGGGGCAGGTGCCGGTAGTCGACCTCGCGGCCGGCGTTGTTGAAGGCGTTCTCCACCACCAGGGAGCCGTGGGATGCTGCGACGTAGACGAATTCGCGGTGTCCGGTCACGTCTCCGGCGGCCAATATCCTGGGATTGGTGCTGGCCAGCCGGCTGTTGACCAAGATCTCGCCGCCGTCCCCGGTTTTCACGCCGACCGCGGACAGGTTCAGGCCGTCCGTGACCGGGCGCCTTCCCGTGGCGACGAGCAGCCTGGCGGCCCGGAATTCCTCCTGGCCGCCGGAGGCGGCCGCGGTCGCAACGATCCCGCGGGTGGCCGGATCCGTACGTACGGAGGACACGGCCGCCCGGCGGACGACGCGGATGCCCTCGTCGGCGAAGACGCCCATCAGGGCGCGGGAGGCTTCGGGTTCCTCGGCCGAGGCCAGGCGGGAGCGGACCAGCATGGTGACCTTGGACCCGAGCCGGGCGAAGAGCTGGGCCTGTTCCAGGGCCACGTACCCGCCGCCGAGCACGAGCAGGGAGTCGGGGACCTCCTCGAGTTCCATCGCGGTGGTGGCGGTCAGGTAGTCCGTGTCTGCCAAACCCTCGATCGGGGGCGCCCACGGAGCCGACCCAGTGGCCACCAGATAGTGCGCGGCCCTTACGGACTCCCGCATCCCGTCCTGTCCGGTGATTTCCAGGACGGGATCGTCCTGGGTGCCGGTGAACACGGCATTGCCCTGGCGCAGCTCCCAGCCATAGTCCGCGATCAGGTCCACGTACTTATCCGAACGCATCGTCTCCACCAGGGAACGCTTCCCACCGATCAGCCCGGCCATGTCCACCGGCCCGGCTGAGGTGCTGATGCCGGGGAACCGGCCTGCTCCGTCCAGGGCAACTTGCCTGGCCTCTGCCGCGGCCAGGAGTGCCTTGGACGGCACGCAGCCGGTGTTCACGCACGTGCCGCCGACGGTGGAGCGCTCGATCATCAGGACGCGTTTGCCCAGGTTGGTCGCCCGGATCGCGGCCGCGAATGCTCCGCCGCCCGATCCGATGACGGCCAGATCAAAATCAGGTGTTGGTTCAGACATGGAATCCTCCAAAGTCGTACAGCAGCGACGTCCCGAAATACCCGTAACAGTGCCTCGTATATGGTTCTGCCCCAGTCTGCACCTTCCACCGAGGGGGAAGGTCAAGAGGCTGACTCCGCTCTCCCGGCCCGGGGCGCCACCCGCGGGTTCCTACCCCCTGTTGACCTTCCACTAAACTGGAAGGTCAAGGAGGAACCCCCCGGGGACGAGAGGTGCATGATGCTTATCGGCGAAACTGCCGCAGCCGCGGGCATGACGGCCAAGACCCTGCGGTTCTACGAGGACCGCGGCCTATTGCCGGCCGCCGACAGGGCACCGAACGGATACCGCGACTACGCCCAGGAAACAGTCAGCCGGCTGGAATTCATCCGCCGCGGCCGCACGGCCGGACTGACCCTTGCCCAGATCGGTGACATCCTCTCCGTCCGGGACATCGGCCAGGCCCCTGCGTACACGTCCGGGATCTGCTGGCCAAACAGCTCCGCGACCTCGACGCCCGGATCGCAGAACTCACGGCACTGCGTGCAACCGTTGCCGAATTTCATGACGCCGCGGCCGCCGGGGACCCTGCAGCCTGCGACCCCGAACGCATCTGCAGCTACCTCTAAACCCGACCAGATCCCGACGCTCCTCCTGTGTGACTGCTAGTTCGGATTGGCGGTTTTTTCGCAGCTCGGTTTGGCGGTTTTAGCTAATTCCTATGACGAGGGTTGATGTCAGTTTCAGAAGTCGACTGCACGGAATAGCAGAAGGCGTCTGCACCATTCCCGGGTGCTGTGCGTTGGCCGGGCTGGCGGTTGACCGAGGAGCGCGTCAGCCCCGGCAGCTGCGAACAGGAGGCCTCAGCTGCCGGAGATATGTCATATCCCCATCGCTGGGAGGGCCTGCTTCCGAGGATGGAGGCCCTCCGGGGAACACCAGTCATCATCCAACCGGAACGGGCACGCCGGGGTGCTAGGGTTTTTTCATCCACACGGGTGCCCTAATGCAGGGGCTGAGATCGGGCTGATGCAGCCTGCGACCGTTGAACCTGTCCGGGTCATGCCGGCGAAGGAAGTAGGAAACCACTGATGAACGCCATGAATTCACATTCGCTCGCGTACGCCCGCGACCCGGAACACGGCATTAGCGTCCCTGTCACGGAGATCGCCTTGGAGGACTCTCCGAACGGGGTGAAGAATCCACCGTTCACGGTGTACCGGACGGCCGGGCCCGGCAGCGATCCGGTAATCGGCCTGGAGCCGTTCCGGTCCGAATGGATAGAATCCCGGGGCGACACCGAGCCCTACGGCGGACGGGAACGGAACCTGCTCGATGACGGCAAGTCCGCCGTGCGCCGGGGTGCCGCGTCCGCGGAATGGAAGGGCGCGCAGCCGGTGCCCCGCCGCGCCCTCAACGGCAAGACGGTCACCCAGATGCACTACGCCCGCCAGGGCGTGATCACGCAGGAGATGCGGTTCGTGGCAGTGCGGGAGAACTGCGACGTTGAACTGGTCCGCAGTGAGGTGGCGGCGGGCCGGGCCATCATTCCGAACAACATTAACCACCCTGAATCCGAGCCGATGATCATCGGCAAGGCGTTCCTGGTGAAGATCAACGCCAACATCGGCAACTCGGCCGTGACCAGCTCCATTGCCGAGGAAGTGGACAAACTGCAGTGGGCCGCCCAGTGGGGCGCAGACACGGTGATGGACCTCTCCACCGGCGATGACATCCACACCACCCGTGAATGGATCATCCGCAACTCCCCCGTCCCGATCGGCACGGTCCCGATCTATCAGGCGCTGGAGAAGGTCAACGGCGAGGCCAATGACCTGACCTGGGAGATCTACCGGGACACCGTGATCGAGCAGTGCGAGCAGGGCGTGGACTACATGACCGTCCACGCCGGCGTGCTGCTGCGCTACGTGCCGCTGACCGCAAACCGGGTGACCGGGATCGTCTCCCGCGGAGGGTCCATCATGGCCGGTTGGTGCCTGGCCCATCACCAGGAGAACTTCCTCTACACCCACTTCGATGAACTGTGCGAAATCTTCGCCAAGTACGACGTCGCCTTTTCCCTGGGCGACGGCCTGCGGCCGGGGGCGACCGCGGATGCCAACGACGCCGCACAGTTTGCCGAACTAGACACCCTGGCGGAGCTGACCAAGCGCGCCTGGAAGTACGACGTGCAGGTCATGGTCGAAGGCCCGGGCCACATCCCCTTCCACCTGGTCCGGGAAAACGTCGAACGCCAGCAGGAACTCTGCGACGGCGCCCCGTTCTATACCCTCGGCCCACTGGTGACCGACATTGCCCCCGGCTACGACCACATCACCTCGGCCATCGGCGCCACGGAGATCGCCCGCTACGGCACCGCGATGCTCTGCTACGTCACGCCCAAAGAACACCTCGGGTTGCCGAACAAAGATGACGTCAAAACCGGCGTGATCACCTACAAGATCGCCGCCCACGCCGCGGACCTCGCCAAAGGCCACCCGGGCGCCCACGAACGCGACGACGCCCTGTCCAAGGCACGGTTCGAGTTCCGCTGGCGCGATCAGTTCGCCCTTTCCCTGGACCCGGAAACGGCCGAATCCTTCCACGACGAGACCCTGCCCGCCGAACCGGCCAAGACCGCGCACTTCTGCTCCATGTGCGGTCCCAAGTTCTGTTCCATGCGGCTCTCCCAGGACATCCGCGACCAGTTCGGAGGCATGTCCGAACAGGAAGCCATCGCAGGAATGGAGGCCAAGTCCACCGAATTCCTCGAATCCGGCGGGAAGGTCTACCTGCCCGAACCGGTTCTGCCCAGGAGCTAGGAGCGGGTCCGGCCAGGGCCGGTCCTTCGTGGCCGGTCCTGGCCGGACCTGAACACCGCCGACTAAGAGGCCTGTTCGAAAGGGCCGTTGAAGCCCTCACCGCCGGGACCGGCCCCATCCAGCAACGACTGGCCGACGCGTACGTCTGGCTGACCGCCGACCGGACCCGGCCGCGCTCAATCCGCGTCCGCTTAATCGTGATGCTCCTCTACCTCACCTCACCCCCCAATCTCAAGCCTGCCTCGATCGTTCGACGTTCTCAGAAACGAAGGATTTCAAGAACGCCTTGAATCGAGAAAGGCGGCGCTTGCCGTGAGGCGCCGGAACAGCGCGCCGTTCTGCGGGAAACCGCCGTTGTGATGAGAAGCCCCGCCCCGGCGGGGCGGTTCTCACAAATAATTCTCGAAACTGTACAGTCGAGCCAGGAGTCCGAATCGAGTTTTGAGAAGAGAAACCCATATGGCGGCACACCGTATCGGCTATGCCAGAGTGTCTACGCGCGACCAGAACCTTGATCTGCAGTTGGCTGCCTTAAATAGTGCAGGATGCGATCGCATCTTTGAAGACACAATGAGCGGCACCAAGGCCGGCCGCCCCGGTCTAGCCAAGGCCCTGGAAACACTCCGTGAGGGAGACACTCTCATTGTGTGGAAGCTGGACCGTCTCGGCCGTAGCGTGAAGGACCTCCTGGATTTCGCCGGAGGCCTGAACGAGCGCGGAATTGGTTTTGTCAGCCTTACCGACTCGATCGACACCACCACCGCCTCCGGACGCTTCTTCTTCAACGTGATGGCATCCCTGGCCCAGATGGAACGCGAGCTCATGGTCGAACGCACACAGGCGGGCCTCCAGGCAGCGCGCGAACAGGGCCGGGTCGGCGGACGAAAGCGTGTAATGACTGAGGCCAAGATCCGCTCAGCTCGGAAGCTCCTCAGCCAGGGAACGCCGCCCAAGGAAGTTGCCGCCAGCCTCGGGGTCTCGGTGCCCACGCTTTACCGCTGGGTCCCGGCCACGAGCCCTGAAGCAGTTGCAGTCCCGTAGCTCGGCCTTTGGTGCAGACGACTGTTGAAAAAATGCGTGACTGTGCAGACCACTTCTGAAACTGACAAACGTAGCGGCGCGTTTCCTGGGCACGGTGATCGATCGGCTTACGGGTGAGTCTGCTGACACGATCCGGCATGCGAGACCTTGGTGCTGCCCTGTCCGTGACTTGCAAGCTCAGGTCCTCGATCCAGTACCAATCGGTCTCAACTGTGGCAACACCTTGGAGGGCCTATCGGGCGCCATCCAAGGCGGCAGCGGCGTGGCTTCAAAGAGTGCAGACACCATCGGGACCAGAATCGGACGAATGGACGACGAACAGCCGGTAACACTTGTGGCGAGCAGATTCGAGGAATGGGCGGACCACTATGCCCGGTTCGCCGCGGCGATCCTCGAATTGCTCCCCGAAGCCCACTGCGAACACATTGGTTCGACTTCCGTGCCCGACCTGCCGGCGAAAGATGTCATAGACGTGATCGTTGGGGTCAAGGTTTCGAGCGTTCAAAATGCAGCCCGGGCGCTGAAAATGGCGGGGTTCGACCTCGAGGGGATGAAGCCCGGCCATTGCTGGCTCGCGTGGCCAAACCGCCGCCATCGGGAATCCGTGGTGCACGTCCTCGCATTCGAAGGCACCGAATGGTCTGCACGCATCGCATTCCGCGACCTACTCAGAGAAGATCCGGCGGCCCGAGCCGAATACTTTGAGGCCAAGAAAACCGCAGCCGACACAGCCTCGGGCTGGAGTGACTACACGGCTGCCAAATACCCCACCGTCGCGCGCCTTCTAACTCGGACCAATCCGGACACCGCCTGAACTGCCTGCCCCGGCAACGAGGGGTGGGGCTGGTTTCGCGGTGGCGTAAAGGGTGTTTAGCTGGCGGTAGAGCGTTCGGGCGACGTAGCGCTTGAGGGATCTGCGGATTTCGCGGTAGCTGCGACCTTCTTGGGTGCGTTTGGCGACGTAGTCCCGTGTTCCGGGGTCATGGACCATCCGGGTCATGGTGATGGTGTGCAAAGCACGATTGAGGCGCCTATCACCGCCCCGGTTCAGCCTGTGCCGGACAGTGTTACCGCTTGAGGCCGGCAAGGGACTCACCCCTGCCAGAGAGGCAAAGGCAGCTTCGCTGCGAACCCTTCCTGGATGCGACCAAGCTGTCAGGACAGCAGCGACCGTGACAGCCCCGGCACCCACCATCTCCAACAGCGGCGCAGCCGGGCTTTCCTGGATCAGCTCAGTCATGCGCTTCTGATTAGCCGCCAGCTGAGTGGTCACCTCGAGAACGCGGCGCGCCAACCGAACCGCTTCCTGCCGAGCGATCGCTAGTTCCATCTGCTCCTGCCGGTCCCGCCATCTGGTAATCGTGGCGATCTGGGCGGGAACCAGAGGCTTGCGGGCGTCGACTCCAAGGTCGTGTGCCCGGAGTAAGGCGATAAGCGCATTGACATTCATTGTTCGTTCCCGGGTCAACTGATCCCGTGCCGCACTCAGGATCCTGAGTCCGGCACGGGCTCCTTCATCCCGGCGCGGAACCCGGAGTTGGGACTCCTCCAAGCCAAGGACAGCGGCTCCGATGGCGGTAGCGTCCAACGGGTCCGATTTGCCCAGCCCCCGACGGCCTCGGGCGTTCATCCGTGGAGCTTCGGCGACGTCGTAGCCGGCGTCGGTTACCGCCCGGGCCAGACGCGCCCCATATGAGCCGATACCCTCGACGGCCCATAGACAGGCCATATCCCCGTCTGTCCTTCGGCCTACCCAGGCAAGTGCGCGGGAAATCCCTGCCGAGGTGGTCGGGAACTGCTCGCACGCAACCTGTCGCTTAGTGCTGGCCTCGATGATGGCGTAAGTGTGGGTCCGGGCGTGACAGTCCACGCCGATGACGAACGGGCGGGTCTGCGAAACGATAGTCAACGCACCACCCTCCTTCCTTTCGAACGGGCAAGAACGGCCGCAGCACGGCCGGCGCCGGACCTGGGAAGAGTCACCTCGAGGCAAAACTGTGATGAGCCACAACCTCCAAAGGCTGGGCAAGCTTCTAATCAAGCCACCGACGTGGGACAGGTCAGCGCCGGCCGCTCCACCCAGCGCGGACAAATCGGGGGAAACGCACCCTCGAGGGGCAATTGTTTTTTCGAGTCACGCACCAGGCAGAACGACCGGCATCAACACTGCCAGCTAGTCCCAGACCAGCCATGTAAAGACTCACAGACGCTTCTATGTCTGTCAAGCGGCTGGAATCGGGTGCTGGCGCGGACCATAGCGGGGCGGCTTTGGTGACCGGCCAGCTTCCCCTCTCCCCCCGTTGTTTTGGCTGCTGGCGAAGCTTGCGGAGCTGTGGCCGACGGAGGCCTGTCTACCCGCAGGGCAAGGGCGGGAAATTCCCGGAGGAAATCAGCGACGAAGGAGCACCGCAGGGACATTTCCTGTACCGCAGGCCCCGACGAAGGAGGGGCTAGATGGGCCGGAGCGGACACGTACAATCCGTCAGGACAGCAGCCAAAACAGAAAAGCGCTTCTAGAGCCCGAGCGAAGCGAGGCCCGTGCAGTAGGGGTGGGCGCTTGCTGGGCGAGGCCGGAACCCAGAGTCTTCAGGCAGCACGTCGTTCCGGGCTACGTTGTGGTGCTCTCGCGTGCAGCACGGGCTTGCTGGTGGCGTAAAGCGCTGCGCGGCTCCCACCAGTGAATCGCGGCGCTAAATGGTGTTCTTTTCGCAGCGCTTGGTGCACTCACGGCCGGCGGCACCGCATCGGCCTTCAGATGGTTCGCCTTTGGAGCTCGCGGTACACCGTTGTTCGGGACACACGGAACAGCTCCGCCAACTCAGCCTGCGTGTGCTCCCCGGCGTCGTGCAGTGTCAGAAGATGCTTCCGCTGTGTCTTGGACAGTTTCGGCTGCTTGCCTTTCAGCCGCCCCTTCGCCTTGGCGACCGCCATTCCCTTGCGAGTGCGCATCCGGATCAGGTCCGCCTCAAACTCGGCCACCATTCCCAGGACATTGAACAGCAGCCGGCCTACCGGATCAGTTGGATCATGAGTGCTGCCGCCGAGACTGAGCACTACCCCCTTGGCCGTCAGCTCGTGGGCTATATCCCTGGCATCGGAAAGAGAGCGTGCCAAACGGTCGAGCTTGGTCACCACGAGCGTATCGCCGCCCCGGCACGCCGCCATCGCTTCACGGAGCCCAGGGCGCACCCGGTTCGCTCCCGTCAGTCCGTGATCGACGAAGATCTGGGCCTCATCTACACCCAGGGCAAAGAGGGCATTGCGTTGGGCGGTCAGGTCCTGGTCGTTCGTCGAGACCCGGGCATAGCCGATCTTCATTCCAGTCATAAGGAACATGGTTGCAGTAATCCCCCCGTCACCGTGCATATTATCGTGCGGGTCTTACGACCAACGAGAGTGCGAGGTCGATGCCGCTGTCCGGTGAGGTCTGCCGGTCGGTGAGTTGGATGAAGTTACTGGAGGGGCTACGGCTCAGGAGGCGCAACAGGAGAGTTTGGAGACATCAGTGGTGAAGGACTGGGCGGCGATCTTGATCCCCTCGGCCATGGTCAGGTACGGGCTCCACAGGTTCGCCACCTGCTCCACGGTCATCCCGGCTTCCAGGATGTAGACCCCGGCGGCGGCGAGGTCACCGGCGTCCTTCGCGACGGCGGTGATTCCCACAATCCGCCCGGTGTCCGCGTCCGCGACGATCTTGATGAAGCCGCGGGTGTCCCTGTTCACCAGGGCCCGGGGCACGTACTCCAGGGGCAGGACCCGGCATTCGCACCGGATACCGGCCTCGTTGGCTTCCTTGTCGGTCATCCCGACCGCGGCCAGGGCCGGGCTGGTGAAGGTGACCCGGGGCAGGTGCCGGTAGTCGACCTCGCGGCCGGCGTTGTTGAAGGCGTTCTCCACCACCAGGGAGCCGTGGGATGCTGCGACGTAGACGAATTCGCGGTGTCCGGTCACGTCTCCGGCGGCCAATATCCTGGGATTGGTGCTGGCCAGCCGGCTGTTGACCAAGATCTCGCCGCCGTCCCCGGTTTTCACGCCGACCGCGGACAGGTTCAGGCCGTCCGTGACCGGGCGCCTTCCCGTGGCGACGAGCAGCCTGGCGGCCCGGAATTCCTCCTGGCCGCCGGAGGCGGCCGCGGTCGCAACGATCCCGCGGGTGGCCGGATCCGTACGTACGGAGGACACGGCCGCCCGGCGGACGACGCGGATGCCCTCGTCGGCGAAGACGCCCATCAGGGCGCGGGAGGCTTCGGGTTCCTCGGCCGAGGCCAGGCGGGAGCGGACCAGCATGGTGACCTTGGACCCGAGCCGGGCGAAGAGCTGGGCCTGTTCCAGGGCCACGTACCCGCCGCCGAGCACGAGCAGGGAGTCGGGGACCTCCTCGAGTTCCATCGCGGTGGTGGCGGTCAGGTAGTCCGTGTCTGCCAAACCCTCGATCGGGGGCGCCCACGGAGCCGACCCAGTGGCCACCAGATAGTGCGCGGCCCTTACGGACTCCCGCATCCCGTCCTGTCCGGTGATTTCCAGGACGGGATCGTCCTGGGTGCCGGTGAACACGGCATTGCCCTGGCGCAGCTCCCAGCCATAGTCCGCGATCAGGTCCACGTACTTATCCGAACGCATCGTCTCCACCAGGGAACGCTTCCCACCGATCAGCCCGGCCATGTCCACCGGCCCGGCTGAGGTGCTGATGCCGGGGAACCGGCCTGCTCCGTCCAGGGCAACTTGCCTGGCCTCTGCCGCGGCCAGGAGTGCCTTGGACGGCACGCAGCCGGTGTTCACGCACGTGCCGCCGACGGTGGAGCGCTCGATCATCAGGACGCGTTTGCCCAGGTTGGTCGCCCGGATCGCGGCCGCGAATGCTCCGCCGCCCGATCCGATGACGGCCAGATCAAAATCAGGTGTTGGTTCAGACATGGAATCCTCCAAAGTCGTACAGCAGCGACGTCCCGAAATACCCGTAACAGTGCCTCGTATATGGTTCTGCCCCAGTCTGCACCTTCCACCGAGGGGGAAGGTCAAGAGGCTGACTCCGCTCTCCCGGCCCGGGGCGCCACCCGCGGGTTCCTACCCCCTGTTGACCTTCCACTAAACTGGAAGGTCAAGGAGGAACCCCCCGGGGACGAGAGGTGCATGATGCTTATCGGCGAAACTGCCGCAGCCGCGGGCATGACGGCCAAGACCCTGCGGTTCTACGAGGACCGCGGCCTATTGCCGGCCGCCGACAGGGCACCGAACGGATACCGCGACTACGCCCAGGAAACAGTCAGCCGGCTGGAATTCATCCGCCGCGGCCGCACGGCCGGACTGACCCTTGCCCAGATCGGTGACATCCTCTCCGTCCGGGACATCGGCCAGGCCCCTGCGTACACGTCCGGGATCTGCTGGCCAAACAGCTCCGCGACCTCGACGCCCGGATCGCAGAACTCACGGCACTGCGTGCAACCGTTGCCGAATTTCATGACGCCGCGGCCGCCGGGGACCCTGCAGCCTGCGACCCCGAACGCATCTGCAGCTACCTCTAAACCCGACCAGATCCCGACGCTCCTCCTGTGTGACTGCTAGTTCGGATTGGCGGTTTTTTCGCAGCTCGGTTTGGCGGTTTTAGCTAATTCCTATGACGAGGGTTGATGTCAGTTTCAGAAGTCGACTGCACGGAATAGCAGAAGGCGTCTGCACCATTCCCGGGTGCTGTGCGTTGGCCGGGCTGGCGGTTGACCGAGGAGCGCGTCAGCCCCGGCAGCTGCGAACAGGAGGCCTCAGCTGCCGGAGATATGTCATATCCCCATCGCTGGGAGGGCCTGCTTCCGAGGATGGAGGCCCTCCGGGGAACACCAGTCATCATCCAACCGGAACGGGCACGCCGGGGTGCTAGGGTTTTTTCATCCACACGGGTGCCCTAATGCAGGGGCTGAGATCGGGCTGATGCAGCCTGCGACCGTTGAACCTGTCCGGGTCATGCCGGCGAAGGAAGTAGGAAACCACTGATGAACGCCATGAATTCACATTCGCTCGCGTACGCCCGCGACCCGGAACACGGCATTAGCGTCCCTGTCACGGAGATCGCCTTGGAGGACTCTCCGAACGGGGTGAAGAATCCACCGTTCACGGTGTACCGGACGGCCGGGCCCGGCAGCGATCCGGTAATCGGCCTGGAGCCGTTCCGGTCCGAATGGATAGAATCCCGGGCGACACCGAGCCCTACGGCGGACGGGAACGGAACCTGCTCGATGACGGCAAGTCCGCCGTGCGCCGGGGTGCCGCGTCCGCGGAATGGAAGGGCGCGCAGCCGGTGCCCCGCCGCGCCCTCAACGGCAAGACGGTCACCCAGATGCACTACGCCCGCCAGGGCGTGATCACGCAGGAGATGCGGTTCGTGGCAGTGCGGGAGAACTGCGACGTCGAACTGGTCCGCAGTGAGGTGGCGGCGGGCCGGGCCATCATTCCGAACAACATTAACCACCCTGAATCCGAGCCGATGATCATCGGCAAGGCGTTCCTGGTGAAGATCAACGCCAACATCGGCAACTCGGCCGTGACCAGCTCCATTGCCGAGGAAGTGGACAAACTGCAGTGGGCCGCCCAGTGGGGCGCAGACACGGTGATGGACCTCTCCACCGGCGATGACATCCACACCACCCGTGAATGGATCATCCGCAACTCCCCCGTCCCGATCGGCACGGTCCCGATCTATCAGGCGCTGGAGAAGGTCAACGGCGAGGCCAATGACCTGACCTGGGAGAT
>NZ_JBDFMK010000004.1:0-12293 GCF_047238215.1 Arthrobacter phoenicis | reverse complement strand
GGGATCGGCGAGCTCCTTGTGCAGCGTCAGGATGCGTGACTTGTCGCTGCCCTTCATCAGGGCCGCCGCGGCCAGAGGGGACTTGATGGTGGCACACAGGACGACGGCGTCATCGAGGTGCCGGTCCTTGTCGCGGGAGTCTTCGCGGTAGGCGGCCCCTTTGAGGACCAGCGCGCCGAGGGCATTCGGGATGCTGATGAGCACCGGCCCGTCATCGTCGGCTGTCATCCGGCAGTTCACGGTCCGCTGCAGGGCCTGAGTGCCGCCGGCGACCTGGAACGGCTTGCGTCCCCCGATCCTGGGAACCTTGGCCGGGGTAAGGTGGTCGGCGATCATAACGTCGATCTGCTGCTTGCCGCGGACGAACCGGTGGGCCGGGGCGTCATCCGAGATGGACTTTTCAAGCGTGTAGCCCAGCCCGGACAGGACTGCCATCACGGCCGCCGTCGTGGCAGCCCCTGTTTCGATGTGCAGCACGATGTCGACGTCAGCCGTTGGCCGGGAAACGGCCATGCCGGCCGCGGCCGCATGCAGCTGCACCATAAGGCCGCCGACCAGTGTCCACTGGGTTGAGGGCAGCGCCCTGGCCAGTTCGACGCACTGCGGCCACGGGGTTCCCCAGCCGCCCGGGGGCACCGGGACGTCCCAGATTTCGCGGCCGTCGGCGGTGGCCACCTCGGCCATGGCCGGCTCAGACATGGAGGAGCTCATCGATGACGCGTCGGCCGGCGCTGCGTTCGCGGGTGGCCAGGGATCCCATCAGATCCACCGCGACCGCGGCGACCGGCGCCCGGCCTTCGGTGAAAGGCTCGGCCAGCTCGACCTCGTGGATGATGGCGTTGCCGTCGGGGTCTTCGACCAGGCCGAAGGCATTGGCCAGCGCGGCCGCGTCACCGGCCATGACGTAACCTTCGGCGATCCCGCCGCCGCCGGACATGCCGAAGGTGTCAGCGGTGGTTTCGTCCCGCATGGCGGAGGCGCCGCTGGCGATCAGGTGGCTGTTCAGCGCGGCCAGTCCGTCCTGGGTAGCGCGGAAGCGGATGGTCTTATCCTTGTTCCGGGCCAGGACACAGACGGCGTCGGCGTCAAGCTCGCGGAGCCGGCTCTTCAGGCGGGACTTTTCGGAGGAGGAGATCCAGGTGGGGTTCTGGCCGGAGAGCAGGGCCATGGCGGCCCACGCTGTCTTCGCCGTCCACGCCCGGCCGGGCCGCGTGCCGGTGGCGGCCAGACGCTCAACGGATGACCGGTCTATCAACAGGGCTTTACCCACCCTCCCGGTGGTTGTCAGCTGGCCTGAGTGGATCAGACGGTGGATCGACATCGTGCTGCGGCCGAGCCGGTCGGCAGCCTCGGCCACCGTTATATCTCGCATTACATCCATACGCTAATGGTTCCGTGCTTAACGGGTAGTGTCAATACGCTAACAGTTATGAATCTATTGGTAAGTGTCAACCTGGGGCGGGATGAGGGGGTCGCAGCTCCGACCCCCCTCATTTTTAGACTGACGTGGCAGGCGGATCCGAGGCGGACACGCTCTTGGTCGCCGCAGTCGAGAGGTCGCTGGTCTTGGAGGATTCCGGATTGTCCTTCATTTCTTCTTGCAGGTATGAATGGGAACATCGACTGGACTCGGACAAAACCCCTGCACGTTGCGGCACAAGGGGCCTCGAACGCCTGGCGCGGAACTCCTCGGGAGAGGGGCCTGAATGATTCATCCGATGAGATACGCAGAGTACAGGGCGACATAATATCCGATATCGGTAGTTAACTATCGCTTATTTGGCGGAACAGCGCGCTCCGGCTGGACTGGGAGCCGCGCACCTTTGCTCGCCTGTCAGGACTCCTTCAGCACGCTGCTGATGAGGGCCTTCAGGGTGCTTTTCTCGGCGATGCCGAGCACGCGTGCTGCGACTCGGCCTTCTTTGTCCAGAACCAGGGTTGTAGGGACTGCACGCGGGGGAACGTAGTCGGACAAGGCCAGCAAGATAGCCCCGTCGGCGCCGTTAAAGCTCGGATAGGTTGTTCCAAAGGTCCGTTCGAAAGCGGCAGCTGTCGCGGCAGTATCGCGCAGGTTGATCCCATAGAACAGCACTCCGTCGCTTTTGTTTTCCTGATACAGGGTCTCCAGTGTGGGGGCTTCTGTGCGGCAGGGCGCGCACGCGGCGTACCAGGCGTTCAGAACCGTCACCGAGCCCCGCCATGCAGAGGAGTTGACGATGGTGCCGTCATAGAGCCGGCCCTCCATCTCCACCGGAGCGCTCCTGTCGTTGGGGGCGTACTCGGAGACGGAGCCGTCGCCGGCAATGTAGTTCTTGTTGTCCCCGGCCCGGGCTTGGGCGGCCAGGGAATCCGGGGCGGCGCAGCCGGTCAGCAGCAGCGCCCCGGATACCATGCCCAGCAGGAGGCTGCGCCGGCGGGGCAACGATGCACCGGCGGCAGGGGCGGGTCGGTAGGAGTTCATGATCCAGTCCTTTGCGTCTATACCGGGGTGGTGATGGTCCCGGCGAGGTTCTGCAGCTGGTAAATCCAGAGCATCCAGACCCCGGAGACCATCAGGAGCCCGACGAGGATAAGCAGCGAACCACCAATGATGTTGAACGTGCGGATGTGCCGGCGGATGAACCCCAGGGTCCTGGTGACCCAGTTCAGGCCCAGTGCCACCAGCACAAAGGGAATTCCCAGTCCCAGGCAATAGATGAAACCCAGCAGGGCACCGCGCCAAGGGTCCCCGGTGGTCGTGCTCAGCGCCAGGACGGCACTGAGCGTCGGACCCATGCACGGAGTCCATCCAAGGCCAAAGATCACACCGAGCAGCGGAGCCCCGGCGACGCCCGTCCTGGGCCGGAAGGAGAGCTTCTTCGTGGTCTGCAGGAAGGAGAAACTGCCGACCAGCACCAGGCCCATGAATACGACGAACACACCCAGGGCACGGATCAGCGCGTCCTGCCACTGCACCATCCAGCCGCCGATCACACCGAACGCCGCTCCATACAGGGTGAACACCGCGGCGAAACCGAGAATGAAAAGACCGACGCCGGTCAGGACCCGACGCCGGTTATCCGGCCGTGACGGGTCGGTCAGCCCGGAGACATAGCCCAGATACCCCGGCACCAGCGGAAGGATGCACGGAGAGATAAAAGAAACGACGCCGGCAGTCATAGCCAGCGGCATCGCCACCAACAAGGCACCGGACTGCACCATCTCGGCGAAATATCCGCCAATGCTCATCGGTGTCTCCTCGGTCAATATCTCGATGGTCCGCCAACCCGGCTGCAGCATCGCCCCGCCCGACCGGGGCGAAGGAGCACTCATGTCCAGGCTTTACGTGTGGAAGCGCGGGACGCAGGGAACGCCGCGGGACGCCTTGTCGATGTTACAGCATGAGGGCGATGGCATCCTAAAAATACGCTATCATCGTCACATGACGATTGAACCTGTGGTGTCCGCTGATCCGTGCAGCCGGCTCGATCCCGCAGCGGCGCTGTTTCATTCACTTAGTGACCCGACCCGGTTGAGCATCGTGAAGCGGATGGCCGGTGGTGAGGTCCGCGTCGGTGACCTCACCACCGAGCTGGGCCTGGCCCAGTCGACGGTATCTGCCCATGTCGCGTGCCTGCGCGATTGCGGCCTGGTCGAAGGCCGGGTACAGGGCCGCAGCGTGTACTACTCGCTGTCCCGTCCGGAACTGATGGACGTGCTTGCCCAGGCTGAGATCCTGCTTGCCGCGACCGGCAATGCGGTCAGCCTGTGCCCGAACTACGGCGCCGGCAGCACGGGTGTGCCCCTGATGAAAGAGTACGAACGATGAGTGACGCCTGCGGCTGCAGTGACGAGAAGACCGGGACCGGCGAGTCCGAAGAAGCGGCGGAAGCCGCAGGGTTCTGGCAGGTCCGAGAGGTCCGGGCAGCCGCCGTTTCCGGCTTCTTACTCCTCGCGGCGTGGATCGCTTCGCTCATCGGGGGACCCCAGTGGCTGACGCTTCCCCTGGAGGTCATTGCGCTGCTGGTTGCCGCGTGGACGTTCGTTCCTTCCACCCTCCGGCGCCTGGCGAAGGGCAAAATCGGGGTCGGCACGCTGATGACGATCGCCGCCGCCGGCGCGGTAGCCCTCGGGCAGTTCGAGGAAGCGGCTATGTTGGCCTTCCTTTACGCGATCTCCGAAGGCCTCGAGGAGTACTCGATGGCGAAGACCCGCCGTGGCCTGCGAGCCCTGCTGGACCTTGTCCCGGCGGAGGCGACCGTCCTGCGCGGCGGCATAGAAATCACCGTCCCCCCGGCAGAACTCATCCCCGGGGACCGGATGGTTATCCGGCCCGGCGAACGTCTGGCAACTGACGGCAGGATCATCACCGGCCGCACGTCCCTGGATACCTCGGCGCTTACCGGTGAATCCGTTCCGGTCGAGGCCGGGCCGGGAAGCGAGGTCTTTGCCGGGTCGATTAACGGCACCGGTCCGCTCGAGGTTGAAGTGACCAGCACCGCGGAGAACAACTCGCTGGCCAGGATCGTGCACATCGTGGAGGCCGAGCAGTCCCGTAAGGGACCGGGCCAGCGCCTGGCCGACTCCATCGCCAGCAAGCTCGTCCCGGGCATCCTGATCGCCGCGGTCCTGATCATTGTCTTCGGCTTCATCGTCGGGGAACCGCTGCTGTGGTTTGAACGCGCTCTCGTCGTCCTGGTCGCCGCCTCGCCCTGCGCACTGGCCATCTCCGTTCCCGTCACGGTGGTCGCTTCCGTGGGCGCGGCCAGCCGCATCGGCGTGCTCATCAAGGGCGGCGGCGCCCTGGAGACCCTCGGCAAAATCCGCACCATCGCACTGGACAAGACCGGAACACTCACCCGCAACAAGCCCGCTGTAATCGAGGTAGCCGCGACCGGCACAGCCACCCGGGAACACGTCCTGGCCCTGGCTGCCGGCCTGGAGGCCCGCAGCGAACACCCGCTGGCCCGCGCCATCCTTGCCGCCGCCGAAGACCGGGCGCCCGTCACCGACGTGGACACCGTCCCCGGCGCCGGTTTGGAAGGCCGGTTCGACGGCAGGACCGTCCGTCTCGGCCGCCCGGGCTGGATTGATGCCGGGCCCCTGACCGCCGAAGTCGAGAGGATGCAGCACGCAGGCGCCACCGCCGTCCTCATCGAGGACGACGACCAGGTCATCGGAGCGATCGCCGTCCGTGATGAGCTGCGGCCCGAAGCCCGCGAGGTCATCGCCAGGCTCGGCGCATCGGGTTACACCACGGCCATGCTCACCGGCGACAACCTCATCACAGCCACCGCGCTGGGTAAGGCCGCGGGCATCACCGAGGTTCACGCCGACCTTCGCCCCGAGGACAAAGCGGAAATCATCCGGACGCTCCAGAACCGCCAGCCCACCGCAATGGTCGGGGACGGCGTCAACGACGCCCCTGCCCTGGCGACCGCCGACACCGGCATCGCCATGGGTGCCATGGGCACCGACGTCGCGATCGAAACCGCCGACATCGCCCTGATGGGCGAGGACCTGAACCACCTGCCCCAGGTGCTGGACCATGCACGCAGGACCCGGCGCATCATGCTTCAAAACGTGGGGCTGTCCCTGCTGCTGATCGCTGTGCTGATCCCTCTGGCGCTGTTCGGAATCCTCGGCCTGGCCGCCGTGGTCCTGATCCACGAACTGGCCGAAATCGTGGTCATCGCCAATGGCGTCCGGGCCGGCCGGATCAGCCGCAAGACCGAGTTCACGTCCGCCCAGCCCTCCCCTGCACTGGAACCGTCAGTATGAGCACCGACGCGACCACCCGGCCCGGCGTTCCGGTTCGGTCGGCCCGACGGTTCAGGACGGTATTGCTGCTTTGGGCAGCCCTCCTGGCCGGGGCCGACCTCACCGTTAAGGCTCTGGCCGAAGCCGTGCTTTCCAACGGCACGACGACCGACCTGGGCCCAATCAGCATCCGGCTGCTTTACAACCGCGGTGTCGCGTTCAGCCTTGGCGAGGACCTGGCACCCTGGATAGTCATCGCCGCCACCGGGCTGATCATCGCAGCCCTGACCTGGTACACCCTCTCCTCCGCTCCTGCCATGACCAGACTCTCCCGGGCAGGAGCTGCCCTGCTGCTCGGAGGAGCCGCCGGGAACTTCATTGACCGGCTCGACGGGGACGGTGTCGTGGACTACCTTCACAGCGGCTGGTTCCCCACCTTCAACCTCGCCGACGTCTTCGTCACCACTGGAGTAGCCCTGTTGATCCTTGGCACCCTACGGTCCCCGCAAACACGGACCGGCGATTAACCGCCTGCTGCCGTTCACCGTTCGCCCGGATGATCCGTTCCGGGGTAAATGGGGGAAGAGGAGACGGCTGGGGCGATCCAGTGCAGGCAGGGCGGTCAGCACCGCCGGTATCCCCAGCGCCAGCGCGGACCACAAGGCGACGTACTCCCCCGGTCCTCCAACGGCGGCGGCTTCAACCCCGTCCACACCACGCGCCGGGACGACCGATCTGGAAGGAAACCACCTCCTATGACCAGCACCACCGATTCCGCCGGGAATGTGAAGTTAGACGACGACGTCAATACGCACAACAGCACCCAACCGGATCAACCCCGAATGACCAGCGACAAGCCGTTCGGATGGCTCCTGGTCATCGCCGGGGCCATCGGTTGGCTGGCCTCCGGCGCCCTGGTGCTGGAAAAACTCGAAGCACTGAAAAACCCCGCCTACAAGGCCGCCTGCGACATCAACCCCTGGATTTCCTGCGGCCAGGTCATGCAGACCTGGCAAAGTTCCGTTTTTGGCTTCCCCAACATGTTTATTGGAATCGTCGCCTTCGCCGTCATCGTCACCATTGGCGCGGCACTGCTCTCCGGGGCGAGCTTCGCCCGCTGGTACTGGGCGGGGCTCCAGACCGGCGTCACACTCGGCTTTGCCTTTGTGGTGTGGCTGTGGTCCCAGGCTCTGTACTCGATCCACATCCTCTGCCCCCTCTGCATGACAGTCTGGGCCGTCATGATCCCGCTGGTCGTGTGGGTAACGGCCCGAAACATCACACACGGAATCATCAAGGTACCTGCAGGCGCCGGCAGGATCCTCAGCGATTCCGGCTGGATCATCACGGCGCTGCTCTACACGGCCGTGATGGCCAGCATCTTCTTCGCCTTCATCCAGGTTTTCATCGGCACGTCAGGCTTCTAAAGAGGCCCAGTGCTCCTGAGATTGTCGTGAGGGGCAATCTAGAGGGCCTCGTCTTCCTGAAGGTGTCGTGAGCCGCCAAGTTTGGTTTTAGGGGCGTGAGCGGCAACGGACCAGTCAGTGGCGGTAGGTGGCCGCGTTGCGTGTTTCATAGGTGACCGCCTGTGAAACAGGGTTTGAGGTGTGGCTGGGTCGGGACCGATCGTGTTTCATGGGTGGGTTCATTTGGATCGATATTTGAAACGTATCTATGAAACAATTGCGGGGTGATGAGTGATGACTTCGAGCTTGTCGAGAGCAATGAGTGCCCTATGTCTTCCTGTGCCGCGCCGGCTGGGTCGCCGTGCCGGACGGGTCGGGGGAGAGTTGCGGTCCAGTACCACACGGCCCGGTTCCGGCTCGTTCCTTCATTGGCGAAGGCGTTGAGTGTGCCGACATTGCCGGTGCGCCGGCCGGGGTCGGTCTGGGTCCAGTTGCCGCGCCCGGCCGCGGCCGGTGCCGCGCCGGCGGGGCATGTGCGCATCGGGTATGCCCGTGCCTCGACCGTGCGGCAGTCACTGGATGCCCAGCTTGATTCGCTCAAGCGGGCCGGTGTTGCCCGGGTGTTTTCGGAGAAGATCTCGACCAGGGCGACGACGCGGCCCGAGCTTGAGCGGGCGGTGGCTCTGGCTGGGGAGATGCGGGTTTCCGGCGTGGAAGCCACCATCGTGGTGCACGAGCACAAGCGGCTCGGCCGCGGCCTGGAACTGGCGGCACTTGCTGAGCGGTTGAAGGCCTCCGGTATCGGCTTGGAGTTCCTCTCCGGGGAGTTGCAAGGCTTGCACGACCCATCGGGGATCGTGTTCACGGTGCTCGCGGCGTTGTCGGGGATGGAACGTGAGTACATTCGTACCCGCACCTTGGAGGGGCATGAGTCTGCCCGGGCGCGGGGCAAGACGATCGGCGGGGCATCGGTGACAGACGAGGCGATGCTCGCGTTGGCTTTGTACTTGCGTGAGCAGCAGCATAGTCTGCGCGACATCGCGGGCCGGCTGGTCATTGCCAAGGGCAGGAAGAAGGGTGGGCACCCGTCGCCGGCGACGGTGCTGCGGATGCTCCGTGAGCACGACGAGAAGGCAGAGGCGGCGCAGGTGTGAACGCCGGCGCGGGTCTTTCGTCGTCTTCGTCAGTGGCGTCCGGGTCCCGCAGTTCGAGGACGGTTCCTGGTGCCAGGTCGGGCAGAACAAAGCTGTAGGTGGGGGCCGCGGCCTGAGCATTCGATGGGTTCGGGGACCGCCCCGGCGGGGTGAACACTGGTTGTGGCTTTGACCGCGAGTACGTACGGGGTGTCCCGCTGCTGCAGTCCGAGGCGGAGGGCATTGATTTCGCCGTATACGGCGTCGGCAACAACCAGGGGCGGGACCAGCCCCCAGACGGAGAGCTCGTCGAGCATTTCCAGGGCCAGTTCCCAGGGCACGACGGGCGATCCTACCCGGGGCAAAGAGGTCTTCCGCCGGGCACCGGTGACCGGTCGTACGCTCTCCTGCTCCCTGCGGGATCAGGGTGTTGCCATCCGGTGGCCAGGAACGGAAGCGCTCCGGATCGAAGCATTCCGGTGTCCGGATGTGGTGCGCAGCGCTTCAAGGATCCCTACTGCGCTCAGCCTTGGACGCCGCCCGTGCAGACGGCCCCGGGTTCGGGGGTTTGCGGGCCCTGCCGGTATTTTTGGATGAACGTCGCCAGGCGCCCGTCGCTGCTGCTGTCCACTGAGAGTTGCTTGCCCCAGGCGGTCACGGTCACGGGCGACGCCTGTCCGGAGACGGGGCTGAGCAGAAGGTAGTCCTGATTGCCCGCCAGGGAGGTCAGTTCGGCGATCTGTTCCTTGGGCAGGTCCGGCCGGTAGGAGAGCCACACAGCGCCGTGTTCGAGGGAATGCACGGCCTGCATCTGCTCCACCGGGATGGTGTAGGTCCCGCAGTTCGTCCACACCGGCGCGTGGTCTCCGCCGGTGGCCGGGGTCCGGGGATAGCTGACGGGTTGGCGGGTGTGGTTCCGGGACTGGCCGGGGAAGTCCTGCTCACCTTCGACAGGCCGGGCCGCGGCTGCTTTGGCCTGCTCGCGCTGCTGCACCTCACCGACGAGCACGAACGTCACGGCACCGATGATCGAAGCGACCAGGACCGCGCCGGTGCCGTAGATCAGCCACGCCCTGCGCCTGTCTTTGGCGCGTTGCTTTGCCTGGCTGGCCTTCAGGATGGCTTTTCGTTCCGCGGCGCTCTTCCGTGATGGCGGCATTGTGGTGTCTCGCTTTCGTCGAAAGGGGTCAGAGTCTGCCGCGAAGTTCCTGCAGGGCGGTGATTTCCGCTGTTTGGGCTTCCATGATGCGGGCGGCGAAGTCCCGGACCTTGGACGTCTCGGCGAGACGGACGGCGGCCCTGGCCATCTCGACGCCGGCCTGGTGGTGGCGGATCATCATGTCGGTGAAGAGCCGGTCGGCCTCGGCGCCGGAATCGGATACCTGTGCCGGCGCCGCGGTCAGCCGGCCGATGGCGAAGAACGCCGCGGCCGTGAGGACCACGATCATGGCGAAAACGATCCACAGCCGCATAAACCGGGGCCGCCCCGCGCCCGGCTCCAGAGCCTCTGGTTCGTCGGGAGCGGGTGGGGGGCTGCCGATATCCATGCCCACATGATATCCACGCCCAAGGCCGGTCCTGCGGATGCACGGTTTGACTGGACAGCACCTCTACGTGCAGGGGCCCGCCGGTGGTGTCGGCCGGCGCCCGTCCATGGCTGGCCGGCCCAGGTCACCGGGGCCTCCGACAGAGGTTTTGATGGGCAGCGACGGCTGTGGGTGGACACCGGACCCGACCTGCCGCGTGGTGCTCGGTCGCCTCGCCGACACGCAGGGCACGAGGGCAGCCGTGACACGATGGACGCAGAATTGCCCGGCGCTGTGCGGTGTTTCGCGGCCAGAGATCAGTTCTCGATCTCGGCTGCCAGCTTGCCTTCGCTCACCGCTTTCACCAGCCCGCGATGATCGGATTCGGTCTGGTCGGCGTAGCCGGCCGCGTACTTGGCGAACGTGGCATCCATCTGCTCCCCGTCGCCGCAGTATCCGGCCAGCAGCCGGGGGTCGATCGAGCGGGAATGGGCGCGCGCGAGCAGGGCACCGGCCAGGCGCCCGTAGTCATCCAGGTGGTCCCGGTTGAGCGTTGTCGCGTCGATCTCGCCTTTCCGGTTGCGGAATTGACGGACGATGAACGGACGGCCCTGGATCGTTGTCCAGCCAAGGAAAAGATCGGTTTCGGCCTGCACCAGCCGCGCGCCGTGCACGATCCGCTCGCCCTCGTGTTCGGGCCGTGCGTGGCCCAGATAACCGTGCAGGACACTGGGTTGTGCCTGCTTGGCCTGCAGAACGAGTGTTTCCTCGCCGTTGCCGCGGAGCAGGATCAGGTAGTTGCGCAGTCCGACACTGCCGGTCCCCACCACACGGAAGGCCACGTCGGACACGGCGTAGCGGGCGAGCAGATGCCCGCGGGATTCGTGCAGGCTGTCCGCGTAGAGCGGCAGCCCGCCGATCACGGCGTCGGCCGTGGTTGCAGTCACGGCGCTGAGCACCGGCGGGTCGGGGACAAAACGCCAATGCTGGCCGTCCTGACGGGTCCACTTCGCTGCGATCCGTGCGCTGGTGTTTTTCCTGGCCTTGCGGGCGGCCAGGGCGAAGTCGTCCATCAGATCGTCGGCTTTCACCCGGTCCAGCACGGACTCGTCTCCCAGCGCGGTCCATGAGTCCAGGAACGGCAACCGGGCCAGATGCCCGATGGTGCCACGGTAGCTGCGCACCGCGTCCTCCGCGGCGTCGCGGCAGCCCGCCTCGGAGACGCCGCCGAGGCGGCCGGCGAGGATGAGGCTGGCGGTCAGGCGTTTGAGGTCCCATTCCCAGGGGCCCGGTGCCGTCTCGTCGAAGTCGTTGATGTCCATGACGATCCGGTCATCGCGGGTGCCGTACAGGCCGAAGTTCCCCGCGTGCGCGTCACCGCACAATTGTGCGTCCAGACCGCTGCGCGGCCCCGCGGCGAGGTCACCGGCCATCAGCCCGGCGCTTCCGCGGAAGAAAGCGAACGGAGAGGAAAGCATCCGGCCAATGCGCAGCGGGATCAGCTCCGGCAGCCGGCCCCGGTTGCTTGCCTCCACAAATTCCCGCACCGTGGGCCTGTCGGCGGCCAGGACAACAGTCCGATGCATCCGATGACCGGCAACGGCACACAACGCACGCCCGCGAGCGTAAACCTCCTCCGGGTCCACCCACTCACCCAACCCGGCCCCCACCCAGGCACCAGGATCATCCACCACAACCATTCCCCTCCCGGACGCGGAGTCCTTCTCGCTGCATGCCGGATTTCCGCCGCCCCGGTTGCCCTGTGTCTCGGCAGCGGGCGCTGGCCCTGCGACGAGCGGCCGCGTGCCGCTGCCTCAACGCCGCACGACAGGGCATGGCGAAGACCGGCCCTCATTTCCTCAACCTGCTCAGTGGTGCCGCCCTCGAAGCAGCCGCATCAGCCACCTGATGAACCCGCCCCCACGATTGCCCCCATGCCCTCGTCCGTGGCCGTCGTCGTGCCGGTCGTACCCGTGGCCGCCGCCATGCTCGTCGTGCCTATGGGCGTCACCCCTCCCGTACCCACGCTCGTCGCGCCCGTAACTTCCATGTCCGCCTTTGAATCTGCCGTGGTGTCCCATGACATCCCTTCGTTCATCGTTGTCCCGCGCGTCGGTGATCGGGCGCGAATACCCCGCTTTGAATGTATCGCTCTCCGCTTGGGAAGTCCTACGGCACGGCCAACGGAATGTTCCAATGCCGGTGAAGCTCTAGGGTTCCGGCGGGTAAACGAATTCCCGCGGCCGCGCGGTCGCCGGGGGTGCTGGTGCTTGCAGTCTGGATCGTCTCCCGTATCGGCGGTCCCGGATCGCGGCTCCTGCCCTCCCTTGTTGGCGACGTCTTCCTGGCCAGGTTCCCGATTCTGGCCGGTAAAATATTTCACAGTCTGTCTTCTCCAGAAGGTCGTTTTGCTGTGTTCGGTTCCAAAGATTCTCCCAGCGTGGATCGGGAGGGCTCCTGCCTCGTGTCCTACCCCGGGCAGGGCAGAC
>NZ_JBDFMK010000003.1:0-142470 GCF_047238215.1 Arthrobacter phoenicis | reverse complement strand
GTGCAGCACGATGTCGACGTCAGCCGTTGGCCGGGAAACGGCCATGCCGGCCGCGGCCGCATGCAGCTGCACCATAAGGCCGCCGACCAGTGTCCACTGGGTTGAGGGCAGCGCCCTGGCCAGTTCGACGCACTGCGGCCACGGGGTTCCCCAGCCGCCCGGGGGCACCGGGACGTCCCAGATTTCGCGGCCGTCGGCGGTGGCCACCTCGGCCATGGCCGGCTCAGACATGGAGGAGCTCATCGATGACGCGTCGGCCGGCGCTGCGTTCGCGGGTGGCCAGGGATCCCATCAGATCCACCGCGACCGCGGCGACCGGCGCCCGGCCTTCGGTGAAAGGCTCGGCCAGCTCGACCTCGTGGATGATGGCGTTGCCGTCGGGGTCTTCGACCAGGCCGAAGGCATTGGCCAGCGCGGCCGCGTCACCGGCCATGACGTAACCTTCGGCGATCCCGCCGCCGCCGGACATGCCGAAGGTGTCAGCGGTGGTTTCGTCCCGCATGGCGGAGGCGCCGCTGGCGATCAGGTGGCTGTTCAGCGCGGCCAGTCCGTCCTGGGTAGCGCGGAAGCGGATGGTCTTATCCTTGTTCCGGGCCAGGACACAGACGGCGTCGGCGTCAAGCTCGCGGAGCCGGCTCTTCAGGCGGGACTTTTCGGAGGAGGAGATCCAGGTGGGGTTCTGGCCGGAGAGCAGGGCCATGGCGGCCCACGCTGTCTTCGCCGTCCACGCCCGGCCGGGCCGCGTGCCGGTGGCGGCCAGACGCTCAACGGATGACCGGTCTATCAACAGGGCTTTACCCACCCTCCCGGTGGTTGTCAGCTGGCCTGAGTGGATCAGACGGTGGATCGACATCGTGCTGCGGCCGAGCCGGTCGGCAGCCTCGGCCACCGTTATATCTCGCATTACATCCATACGCTAATGGTTCCGTGCTTAACGGGTAGTGTCAATACGCTAACAGTTATGAATCTATTGGTAAGTGTCAACCTGGGGCGGGATGAGGGGGTCGCAGCTCCGACCCCCCTCATTTTTAGACTGACGTGGCAGGCGGATCCGAGGCGGACACGCTCTTGGTCGCCGCAGTCGAGAGGTCGCTGGTCTTGGAGGATTCCGGATTGTCCTTCATTTCTTCTTGCAGGTATGAATGGGAACATCGACTGGACTCGGACAAAACCCCTGCACGTTGCGGCACAAGGGGCCTCGAACGCCTGGCGCGGAACTCCTCGGGAGAGGGGCCTGAATGATTCATCCGATGAGATACGCAGAGTACAGGGCGACATAATATCCGATATCGGTAGTTAACTATCGCTTATTTGGCGGAACAGCGCGCTCCGGCTGGACTGGGAGCCGCGCACCTTTGCTCGCCTGTCAGGACTCCTTCAGCACGCTGCTGATGAGGGCCTTCAGGGTGCTTTTCTCGGCGATGCCGAGCACGCGTGCTGCGACTCGGCCTTCTTTGTCCAGAACCAGGGTTGTAGGGACTGCACGCGGGGGAACGTAGTCGGACAAGGCCAGCAAGATAGCCCCGTCGGCGCCGTTAAAGCTCGGATAGGTTGTTCCAAAGGTCCGTTCGAAAGCGGCAGCTGTCGCGGCAGTATCGCGCAGGTTGATCCCATAGAACAGCACTCCGTCGCTTTTGTTTTCCTGATACAGGGTCTCCAGTGTGGGGGCTTCTGTGCGGCAGGGCGCGCACGCGGCGTACCAGGCGTTCAGAACCGTCACCGAGCCCCGCCATGCAGAGGAGTTGACGATGGTGCCGTCATAGAGCCGGCCCTCCATCTCCACCGGAGCGCTCCTGTCGTTGGGGGCGTACTCGGAGACGGAGCCGTCGCCGGCAATGTAGTTCTTGTTGTCCCCGGCCCGGGCTTGGGCGGCCAGGGAATCCGGGGCGGCGCAGCCGGTCAGCAGCAGCGCCCCGGATACCATGCCCAGCAGGAGGCTGCGCCGGCGGGGCAACGATGCACCGGCGGCAGGGGCGGGTCGGTAGGAGTTCATGATCCAGTCCTTTGCGTCTATACCGGGGTGGTGATGGTCCCGGCGAGGTTCTGCAGCTGGTAAATCCAGAGCATCCAGACCCCGGAGACCATCAGGAGCCCGACGAGGATAAGCAGCGAACCACCAATGATGTTGAACGTGCGGATGTGCCGGCGGATGAACCCCAGGGTCCTGGTGACCCAGTTCAGGCCCAGTGCCACCAGCACAAAGGGAATTCCCAGTCCCAGGCAATAGATGAAACCCAGCAGGGCACCGCGCCAAGGGTCCCCGGTGGTCGTGCTCAGCGCCAGGACGGCACTGAGCGTCGGACCCATGCACGGAGTCCATCCAAGGCCAAAGATCACACCGAGCAGCGGAGCCCCGGCGACGCCCGTCCTGGGCCGGAAGGAGAGCTTCTTCGTGGTCTGCAGGAAGGAGAAACTGCCGACCAGCACCAGGCCCATGAATACGACGAACACACCCAGGGCACGGATCAGCGCGTCCTGCCACTGCACCATCCAGCCGCCGATCACACCGAACGCCGCTCCATACAGGGTGAACACCGCGGCGAAACCGAGAATGAAAAGACCGACGCCGGTCAGGACCCGACGCCGGTTATCCGGCCGTGACGGGTCGGTCAGCCCGGAGACATAGCCCAGATACCCCGGCACCAGCGGAAGGATGCACGGAGAGATAAAAGAAACGACGCCGGCAGTCATAGCCAGCGGCATCGCCACCAACAAGGCACCGGACTGCACCATCTCGGCGAAATATCCGCCAATGCTCATCGGTGTCTCCTCGGTCAATATCTCGATGGTCCGCCAACCCGGCTGCAGCATCGCCCCGCCCGACCGGGGCGAAGGAGCACTCATGTCCAGGCTTTACGTGTGGAAGCGCGGGACGCAGGGAACGCCGCGGGACGCCTTGTCGATGTTACAGCATGAGGGCGATGGCATCCTAAAAATACGCTATCATCGTCACATGACGATTGAACCTGTGGTGTCCGCTGATCCGTGCAGCCGGCTCGATCCCGCAGCGGCGCTGTTTCATTCACTTAGTGACCCGACCCGGTTGAGCATCGTGAAGCGGATGGCCGGTGGTGAGGTCCGCGTCGGTGACCTCACCACCGAGCTGGGCCTGGCCCAGTCGACGGTATCTGCCCATGTCGCGTGCCTGCGCGATTGCGGCCTGGTCGAAGGCCGGGTACAGGGCCGCAGCGTGTACTACTCGCTGTCCCGTCCGGAACTGATGGACGTGCTTGCCCAGGCTGAGATCCTGCTTGCCGCGACCGGCAATGCGGTCAGCCTGTGCCCGAACTACGGCGCCGGCAGCACGGGTGTGCCCCTGATGAAAGAGTACGAACGATGAGTGACGCCTGCGGCTGCAGTGACGAGAAGACCGGGACCGGCGAGTCCGAAGAAGCGGCGGAAGCCGCAGGGTTCTGGCAGGTCCGAGAGGTCCGGGCAGCCGCCGTTTCCGGCTTCTTACTCCTCGCGGCGTGGATCGCTTCGCTCATCGGGGGACCCCAGTGGCTGACGCTTCCCCTGGAGGTCATTGCGCTGCTGGTTGCCGCGTGGACGTTCGTTCCTTCCACCCTCCGGCGCCTGGCGAAGGGCAAAATCGGGGTCGGCACGCTGATGACGATCGCCGCCGCCGGCGCGGTAGCCCTCGGGCAGTTCGAGGAAGCGGCTATGTTGGCCTTCCTTTACGCGATCTCCGAAGGCCTCGAGGAGTACTCGATGGCGAAGACCCGCCGTGGCCTGCGAGCCCTGCTGGACCTTGTCCCGGCGGAGGCGACCGTCCTGCGCGGCGGCATAGAAATCACCGTCCCCCCGGCAGAACTCATCCCCGGGGACCGGATGGTTATCCGGCCCGGCGAACGTCTGGCAACTGACGGCAGGATCATCACCGGCCGCACGTCCCTGGATACCTCGGCGCTTACCGGTGAATCCGTTCCGGTCGAGGCCGGGCCGGGAAGCGAGGTCTTTGCCGGGTCGATTAACGGCACCGGTCCGCTCGAGGTTGAAGTGACCAGCACCGCGGAGAACAACTCGCTGGCCAGGATCGTGCACATCGTGGAGGCCGAGCAGTCCCGTAAGGGACCGGGCCAGCGCCTGGCCGACTCCATCGCCAGCAAGCTCGTCCCGGGCATCCTGATCGCCGCGGTCCTGATCATTGTCTTCGGCTTCATCGTCGGGGAACCGCTGCTGTGGTTTGAACGCGCTCTCGTCGTCCTGGTCGCCGCCTCGCCCTGCGCACTGGCCATCTCCGTTCCCGTCACGGTGGTCGCTTCCGTGGGCGCGGCCAGCCGCATCGGCGTGCTCATCAAGGGCGGCGGCGCCCTGGAGACCCTCGGCAAAATCCGCACCATCGCACTGGACAAGACCGGAACACTCACCCGCAACAAGCCCGCTGTAATCGAGGTAGCCGCGACCGGCACAGCCACCCGGGAACACGTCCTGGCCCTGGCTGCCGGCCTGGAGGCCCGCAGCGAACACCCGCTGGCCCGCGCCATCCTTGCCGCCGCCGAAGACCGGGCGCCCGTCACCGACGTGGACACCGTCCCCGGCGCCGGTTTGGAAGGCCGGTTCGACGGCAGGACCGTCCGTCTCGGCCGCCCGGGCTGGATTGATGCCGGGCCCCTGACCGCCGAAGTCGAGAGGATGCAGCACGCAGGCGCCACCGCCGTCCTCATCGAGGACGACGACCAGGTCATCGGAGCGATCGCCGTCCGTGATGAGCTGCGGCCCGAAGCCCGCGAGGTCATCGCCAGGCTCGGCGCATCGGGTTACACCACGGCCATGCTCACCGGCGACAACCTCATCACAGCCACCGCGCTGGGTAAGGCCGCGGGCATCACCGAGGTTCACGCCGACCTTCGCCCCGAGGACAAAGCGGAAATCATCCGGACGCTCCAGAACCGCCAGCCCACCGCAATGGTCGGGGACGGCGTCAACGACGCCCCTGCCCTGGCGACCGCCGACACCGGCATCGCCATGGGTGCCATGGGCACCGACGTCGCGATCGAAACCGCCGACATCGCCCTGATGGGCGAGGACCTGAACCACCTGCCCCAGGTGCTGGACCATGCACGCAGGACCCGGCGCATCATGCTTCAAAACGTGGGGCTGTCCCTGCTGCTGATCGCTGTGCTGATCCCTCTGGCGCTGTTCGGAATCCTCGGCCTGGCCGCCGTGGTCCTGATCCACGAACTGGCCGAAATCGTGGTCATCGCCAATGGCGTCCGGGCCGGCCGGATCAGCCGCAAGACCGAGTTCACGTCCGCCCAGCCCTCCCCTGCACTGGAACCGTCAGTATGAGCACCGACGCGACCACCCGGCCCGGCGTTCCGGTTCGGTCGGCCCGACGGTTCAGGACGGTATTGCTGCTTTGGGCAGCCCTCCTGGCCGGGGCCGACCTCACCGTTAAGGCTCTGGCCGAAGCCGTGCTTTCCAACGGCACGACGACCGACCTGGGCCCAATCAGCATCCGGCTGCTTTACAACCGCGGTGTCGCGTTCAGCCTTGGCGAGGACCTGGCACCCTGGATAGTCATCGCCGCCACCGGGCTGATCATCGCAGCCCTGACCTGGTACACCCTCTCCTCCGCTCCTGCCATGACCAGACTCTCCCGGGCAGGAGCTGCCCTGCTGCTCGGAGGAGCCGCCGGGAACTTCATTGACCGGCTCGACGGGGACGGTGTCGTGGACTACCTTCACAGCGGCTGGTTCCCCACCTTCAACCTCGCCGACGTCTTCGTCACCACTGGAGTAGCCCTGTTGATCCTTGGCACCCTACGGTCCCCGCAAACACGGACCGGCGATTAACCGCCTGCTGCCGTTCACCGTTCGCCCGGATGATCCGTTCCGGGGTAAATGGGGGAAGAGGAGACGGCTGGGGCGATCCAGTGCAGGCAGGGCGGTCAGCACCGCCGGTATCCCCAGCGCCAGCGCGGACCACAAGGCGACGTACTCCCCCGGTCCTCCAACGGCGGCGGCTTCAACCCCGTCCACACCACGCGCCGGGACGACCGATCTGGAAGGAAACCACCTCCTATGACCAGCACCACCGATTCCGCCGGGAATGTGAAGTTAGACGACGACGTCAATACGCACAACAGCACCCAACCGGATCAACCCCGAATGACCAGCGACAAGCCGTTCGGATGGCTCCTGGTCATCGCCGGGGCCATCGGTTGGCTGGCCTCCGGCGCCCTGGTGCTGGAAAAACTCGAAGCACTGAAAAACCCCGCCTACAAGGCCGCCTGCGACATCAACCCCTGGATTTCCTGCGGCCAGGTCATGCAGACCTGGCAAAGTTCCGTTTTTGGCTTCCCCAACATGTTTATTGGAATCGTCGCCTTCGCCGTCATCGTCACCATTGGCGCGGCACTGCTCTCCGGGGCGAGCTTCGCCCGCTGGTACTGGGCGGGGCTCCAGACCGGCGTCACACTCGGCTTTGCCTTTGTGGTGTGGCTGTGGTCCCAGGCTCTGTACTCGATCCACATCCTCTGCCCCCTCTGCATGACAGTCTGGGCCGTCATGATCCCGCTGGTCGTGTGGGTAACGGCCCGAAACATCACACACGGAATCATCAAGGTACCTGCAGGCGCCGGCAGGATCCTCAGCGATTCCGGCTGGATCATCACGGCGCTGCTCTACACGGCCGTGATGGCCAGCATCTTCTTCGCCTTCATCCAGGTTTTCATCGGCACGTCAGGCTTCTAAAGAGGCCCAGTGCTCCTGAGATTGTCGTGAGGGGCAATCTAGAGGGCCTCGTCTTCCTGAAGGTGTCGTGAGCCGCCAAGTTTGGTTTTAGGGGCGTGAGCGGCAACGGACCAGTCAGTGGCGGTAGGTGGCCGCGTTGCGTGTTTCATAGGTGACCGCCTGTGAAACAGGGTTTGAGGTGTGGCTGGGTCGGGACCGATCGTGTTTCATGGGTGGGTTCATTTGGATCGATATTTGAAACGTATCTATGAAACAATTGCGGGGTGATGAGTGATGACTTCGAGCTTGTCGAGAGCAATGAGTGCCCTATGTCTTCCTGTGCCGCGCCGGCTGGGTCGCCGTGCCGGACGGGTCGGGGGAGAGTTGCGGTCCAGTACCACACGGCCCGGTTCCGGCTCGTTCCTTCATTGGCGAAGGCGTTGAGTGTGCCGACATTGCCGGTGCGCCGGCCGGGGTCGGTCTGGGTCCAGTTGCCGCGCCCGGCCGCGGCCGGTGCCGCGCCGGCGGGGCATGTGCGCATCGGGTATGCCCGTGCCTCGACCGTGCGGCAGTCACTGGATGCCCAGCTTGATTCGCTCAAGCGGGCCGGTGTTGCCCGGGTGTTTTCGGAGAAGATCTCGACCAGGGCGACGACGCGGCCCGAGCTTGAGCGGGCGGTGGCTCTGGCTGGGGAGATGCGGGTTTCCGGCGTGGAAGCCACCATCGTGGTGCACGAGCACAAGCGGCTCGGCCGCGGCCTGGAACTGGCGGCACTTGCTGAGCGGTTGAAGGCCTCCGGTATCGGCTTGGAGTTCCTCTCCGGGGAGTTGCAAGGCTTGCACGACCCATCGGGGATCGTGTTCACGGTGCTCGCGGCGTTGTCGGGGATGGAACGTGAGTACATTCGTACCCGCACCTTGGAGGGGCATGAGTCTGCCCGGGCGCGGGGCAAGACGATCGGCGGGGCATCGGTGACAGACGAGGCGATGCTCGCGTTGGCTTTGTACTTGCGTGAGCAGCAGCATAGTCTGCGCGACATCGCGGGCCGGCTGGTCATTGCCAAGGGCAGGAAGAAGGGTGGGCACCCGTCGCCGGCGACGGTGCTGCGGATGCTCCGTGAGCACGACGAGAAGGCAGAGGCGGCGCAGGTGTGAACGCCGGCGCGGGTCTTTCGTCGTCTTCGTCAGTGGCGTCCGGGTCCCGCAGTTCGAGGACGGTTCCTGGTGCCAGGTCGGGCAGAACAAAGCTGTAGGTGGGGGCCGCGGCCTGAGCATTCGATGGGTTCGGGGACCGCCCCGGCGGGGTGAACACTGGTTGTGGCTTTGACCGCGAGTACGTACGGGGTGTCCCGCTGCTGCAGTCCGAGGCGGAGGGCATTGATTTCGCCGTATACGGCGTCGGCAACAACCAGGGGCGGGACCAGCCCCCAGACGGAGAGCTCGTCGAGCATTTCCAGGGCCAGTTCCCAGGGCACGACGGGCGATCCTACCCGGGGCAAAGAGGTCTTCCGCCGGGCACCGGTGACCGGTCGTACGCTCTCCTGCTCCCTGCGGGATCAGGGTGTTGCCATCCGGTGGCCAGGAACGGAAGCGCTCCGGATCGAAGCATTCCGGTGTCCGGATGTGGTGCGCAGCGCTTCAAGGATCCCTACTGCGCTCAGCCTTGGACGCCGCCCGTGCAGACGGCCCCGGGTTCGGGGGTTTGCGGGCCCTGCCGGTATTTTTGGATGAACGTCGCCAGGCGCCCGTCGCTGCTGCTGTCCACTGAGAGTTGCTTGCCCCAGGCGGTCACGGTCACGGGCGACGCCTGTCCGGAGACGGGGCTGAGCAGAAGGTAGTCCTGATTGCCCGCCAGGGAGGTCAGTTCGGCGATCTGTTCCTTGGGCAGGTCCGGCCGGTAGGAGAGCCACACAGCGCCGTGTTCGAGGGAATGCACGGCCTGCATCTGCTCCACCGGGATGGTGTAGGTCCCGCAGTTCGTCCACACCGGCGCGTGGTCTCCGCCGGTGGCCGGGGTCCGGGGATAGCTGACGGGTTGGCGGGTGTGGTTCCGGGACTGGCCGGGGAAGTCCTGCTCACCTTCGACAGGCCGGGCCGCGGCTGCTTTGGCCTGCTCGCGCTGCTGCACCTCACCGACGAGCACGAACGTCACGGCACCGATGATCGAAGCGACCAGGACCGCGCCGGTGCCGTAGATCAGCCACGCCCTGCGCCTGTCTTTGGCGCGTTGCTTTGCCTGGCTGGCCTTCAGGATGGCTTTTCGTTCCGCGGCGCTCTTCCGTGATGGCGGCATTGTGGTGTCTCGCTTTCGTCGAAAGGGGTCAGAGTCTGCCGCGAAGTTCCTGCAGGGCGGTGATTTCCGCTGTTTGGGCTTCCATGATGCGGGCGGCGAAGTCCCGGACCTTGGACGTCTCGGCGAGACGGACGGCGGCCCTGGCCATCTCGACGCCGGCCTGGTGGTGGCGGATCATCATGTCGGTGAAGAGCCGGTCGGCCTCGGCGCCGGAATCGGATACCTGTGCCGGCGCCGCGGTCAGCCGGCCGATGGCGAAGAACGCCGCGGCCGTGAGGACCACGATCATGGCGAAAACGATCCACAGCCGCATAAACCGGGGCCGCCCCGCGCCCGGCTCCAGAGCCTCTGGTTCGTCGGGAGCGGGTGGGGGGCTGCCGATATCCATGCCCACATGATATCCACGCCCAAGGCCGGTCCTGCGGATGCACGGTTTGACTGGACAGCACCTCTACGTGCAGGGGCCCGCCGGTGGTGTCGGCCGGCGCCCGTCCATGGCTGGCCGGCCCAGGTCACCGGGGCCTCCGACAGAGGTTTTGATGGGCAGCGACGGCTGTGGGTGGACACCGGACCCGACCTGCCGCGTGGTGCTCGGTCGCCTCGCCGACACGCAGGGCACGAGGGCAGCCGTGACACGATGGACGCAGAATTGCCCGGCGCTGTGCGGTGTTTCGCGGCCAGAGATCAGTTCTCGATCTCGGCTGCCAGCTTGCCTTCGCTCACCGCTTTCACCAGCCCGCGATGATCGGATTCGGTCTGGTCGGCGTAGCCGGCCGCGTACTTGGCGAACGTGGCATCCATCTGCTCCCCGTCGCCGCAGTATCCGGCCAGCAGCCGGGGGTCGATCGAGCGGGAATGGGCGCGCGCGAGCAGGGCACCGGCCAGGCGCCCGTAGTCATCCAGGTGGTCCCGGTTGAGCGTTGTCGCGTCGATCTCGCCTTTCCGGTTGCGGAATTGACGGACGATGAACGGACGGCCCTGGATCGTTGTCCAGCCAAGGAAAAGATCGGTTTCGGCCTGCACCAGCCGCGCGCCGTGCACGATCCGCTCGCCCTCGTGTTCGGGCCGTGCGTGGCCCAGATAACCGTGCAGGACACTGGGTTGTGCCTGCTTGGCCTGCAGAACGAGTGTTTCCTCGCCGTTGCCGCGGAGCAGGATCAGGTAGTTGCGCAGTCCGACACTGCCGGTCCCCACCACACGGAAGGCCACGTCGGACACGGCGTAGCGGGCGAGCAGATGCCCGCGGGATTCGTGCAGGCTGTCCGCGTAGAGCGGCAGCCCGCCGATCACGGCGTCGGCCGTGGTTGCAGTCACGGCGCTGAGCACCGGCGGGTCGGGGACAAAACGCCAATGCTGGCCGTCCTGACGGGTCCACTTCGCTGCGATCCGTGCGCTGGTGTTTTTCCTGGCCTTGCGGGCGGCCAGGGCGAAGTCGTCCATCAGATCGTCGGCTTTCACCCGGTCCAGCACGGACTCGTCTCCCAGCGCGGTCCATGAGTCCAGGAACGGCAACCGGGCCAGATGCCCGATGGTGCCACGGTAGCTGCGCACCGCGTCCTCCGCGGCGTCGCGGCAGCCCGCCTCGGAGACGCCGCCGAGGCGGCCGGCGAGGATGAGGCTGGCGGTCAGGCGTTTGAGGTCCCATTCCCAGGGGCCCGGTGCCGTCTCGTCGAAGTCGTTGATGTCCATGACGATCCGGTCATCGCGGGTGCCGTACAGGCCGAAGTTCCCCGCGTGCGCGTCACCGCACAATTGTGCGTCCAGACCGCTGCGCGGCCCCGCGGCGAGGTCACCGGCCATCAGCCCGGCGCTTCCGCGGAAGAAAGCGAACGGAGAGGAAAGCATCCGGCCAATGCGCAGCGGGATCAGCTCCGGCAGCCGGCCCCGGTTGCTTGCCTCCACAAATTCCCGCACCGTGGGCCTGTCGGCGGCCAGGACAACAGTCCGATGCATCCGATGACCGGCAACGGCACACAACGCACGCCCGCGAGCGTAAACCTCCTCCGGGTCCACCCACTCACCCAACCCGGCCCCCACCCAGGCACCAGGATCATCCACCACAACCATTCCCCTCCCGGACGCGGAGTCCTTCTCGCTGCATGCCGGATTTCCGCCGCCCCGGTTGCCCTGTGTCTCGGCAGCGGGCGCTGGCCCTGCGACGAGCGGCCGCGTGCCGCTGCCTCAACGCCGCACGACAGGGCATGGCGAAGACCGGCCCTCATTTCCTCAACCTGCTCAGTGGTGCCGCCCTCGAAGCAGCCGCATCAGCCACCTGATGAACCCGCCCCCACGATTGCCCCCATGCCCTCGTCCGTGGCCGTCGTCGTGCCGGTCGTACCCGTGGCCGCCGCCATGCTCGTCGTGCCTATGGGCGTCACCCCTCCCGTACCCACGCTCGTCGCGCCCGTAACTTCCATGTCCGCCTTTGAATCTGCCGTGGTGTCCCATGACATCCCTTCGTTCATCGTTGTCCCGCGCGTCGGTGATCGGGCGCGAATACCCCGCTTTGAATGTATCGCTCTCCGCTTGGGAAGTCCTACGGCACGGCCAACGGAATGTTCCAATGCCGGTGAAGCTCTAGGGTTCCGGCGGGTAAACGAATTCCCGCGGCCGCGCGGTCGCCGGGGGTGCTGGTGCTTGCAGTCTGGATCGTCTCCCGTATCGGCGGTCCCGGATCGCGGCTCCTGCCCTCCCTTGTTGGCGACGTCTTCCTGGCCAGGTTCCCGATTCTGGCCGGTAAAATATTTCACAGTCTGTCTTCTCCAGAAGGTCGTTTTGCTGTGTTCGGTTCCAAAGATTCTCCCAGCGTGGATCGGGAGGGCTCCTGCCTCGTGTCCTACCCCGGGCAGGGCAGACTGGTCGGGGCAAGTGCCCGCCGGCGCCCGTTTCTCCGCCGGGCACCGCGGTGGATAAGAGTTGTCACGGCTGCCGTGTCTCTGGGCGTCCTGGGCGTCCTGGTTTTCGGCGGTTACTGGGCTTGGCGCCTGCAGTCCAACATCAGCACCTCGGAGCTGACCGCAGGGGGGGCAGCGGAGCGAGGGCAGCATCGATGACAGCAAGGACCGCCTGCAGATCCTGGTCCTGGGCTCGGACACCCGGAGCGGGAGCAACAGCCAGTACGGCACGGCGGACCAGTCCTCAGGCTACGGCCAGTCGGATGTGATGATGCTGCTGGATATTTCCGCGGACAACAGCCAGGTAAACGTCATCAGCTTTCCCCGGGATCTTCTGGTGGACATCCCGGCCTGCACGGACAAGAAGACGAACCAGAAGTACCCGGCGCAGCAGGAGGCCATGATCAACAGCGCCATGGCCCAGGCCGGAATCGGCTGCGCGGTGGACACGGTGAACAAGCTCACCGGGCTGGAGGTTGACCACTTCATGATGGCGGACTTCAACGCCGTCAAGGAGCTTTCCAACGCAGTGGGCGGTGTGGAGGTGTGCGTGAGTGCCGCCGTGGATGATCCCGGATCCGGCCTGAACCTGCCTGCCGGAACGTCCCAGGTGAAGGGAGAGCAGGCATTGGCGTTCCTGCGCACCCGTCACGCTTTTGCCAATGGCGGGGACCTGGGCAGGATCAAAGCCCAGCAGGGCTTCCTGGCCTCGCTCACCCGCAAACTTAAGTCCGAGGGAACCCTGGGCAACCCGCAGAAAACGCTGACCATCGCCGATACCGTCACCAGGAACCTGACCGTCGATTCGGGCCTGTCCTCGGTTCCGTCGCTGCTGACCATCGCCAACCGGCTGAAGAACATCGACCCCGCCGGCGTCAACTTCATCACGGTGCCCACGGCCCCGGCGCCGCAGGATCCGAACAGGCTTACCCTGGCTGAACCGGCGGCATCGGACTTCTTCGCTGCCCTGCGCAACAGCCCGGACCTGAACGAGCCCGCCCCGCCCGGCCCCACGGACGCGCCGGCAACGCCCACGGCACCCGTCTATGACAAGTCCCTGCAGCCGGTGTCCGTGGCCAACGGCACGGGCGTGACCGGGCGCAGCACGGCGATCGCCGGTCTGCTCTCCGATGCCGGTTTTACCAAGCTGACCAGGCTTCCGGCCCAGACACGGGACCAGACCATGGTCTACTACGGCGCCGGGTTTGAGGACGTCGCGGCGGATGTTGCGGCACTGTTCGGGCTGCCCGCCACCAGCATCCAGCAAGTGACGAACATCCAGGGAGTGCAACTGTACGCCGGGACGGACTTCACCACCGGCACCAGGCCCACGCCGGCCCCGTCCCCGGCCGGCTCCTCCGGCACCGTGGTGGCCCAGACGGGCAGCGAGCAGACCTGCCAGCCGGCCAACCCGGCCGGCAACTGAACCGGCACTGCCCGCGATCAGCGCATCGTGGCTTCGGGGTTCTGATAAGACGCCGACCCCGGGCACTGAAACCGCGGGGATCGAAGCCTACGGTGCCTTTTCTTCGGCAATTTCGCGGCGAGAGGCTCTAACAACCGTTGAATTGCACTCCGGGCCTGTGAATCGCAGCGAAAAGTGGGGGCATTTTCGCAGCGCTGAATCCCACCCCCGGTGCCCGCAAGCCGATCGGGTCGGCGACGTAAAGCGTCCCGGACTTTGGATCCTGTGGGGCTGGGTTGTGGTTGCCGTCGAAGCAGGAGGACATGACGCCGGTCAGCGTGCACGGGGGCATGGCGATGCCCGGATAGGGCCCCGAACTGACACGGCCCCTCGTAGGCTCACATCACCAATATGCCCAATCTAATCATGTGATAATATGTTCATATGATCCGACGCCTTCGATCCATCCCCGACCCTGAAAGCCCGCCCGGGCACCGGGGCAACGGCGGTGACCGGGCACGTGTTGATGTCCTCCAGGGGGCGTTGCCCTCGGCGGAGGATGTCGAACGGGTCGCCGCGGTGTTCCGGTTGATGGGCGACCCCGGCAGGGTCCGGATCCTCGCCACCCTGCTCGAAGGCGGCGAGGTGTGTGTGCAGGATCTTGCCTCGGTGGCCGGGCTGAGTGATTCCTCGGTGAGTCAGGCCCTTCGGCTGATGCGCGCGCATCGTGTGGTGGAAACCCGCCGTGCGGGCCGCGTCGTTTTTTACCGGCTTGGGGACGAGCACGTCCGGATGCTGCTGGATATGGCGATCACCCATGCCGGCCACTCCCCGGTGGTCGCCGCAGCCCCCGCCCCTACCGACCCGCCAGCCAAGCACACCGGACCCACCTATCAGGAGCCATCATGAACACTGCACCTACCCCTCTCACCTGCCCAAAATGCGGAGCGGAGATGCGTCCCTACGAGCGTAACGGCGTCATCATCGACCAATGCGACGGGTGCCGCGGAATCTTCCTGGACCGCGGCGAGCTCGAGTCCCTGATGGACGCCGAAGCCTCGTTCTACGCGGCCCGGAACCCCGCGCCCGGAACCGCCCAGCCCCCGTACGGCCAGTCTCCGTACCCGCAGCCCCCCTACGGTCAGCCTCCGTATCCGGAGCGCAGGGACGGCCACCACGATTCCGGGCACGGGGACAGGCACGACCGCCGCAAGCGCGGCGGGTTCCTCGGGGACCTGTTCGGGTAACCCCCGGAGACCTTACCCCTCCCACTGATCCTGACCCCGTGAATTGAGAATTGAGCACGCATGCCAACCGATACCCAACTTGACCTGAAGACCGTGTTGCCCGAGGCGCTGGATGAACAGGACGCCTGCGTCCGCATCCTGACCGACGGCCTGCAGGCCCGGCAGGGCGTCATCGATGCCCACGTCAAACGCCCGGAGGGAACCGACGCGGCGCAGCTGTGCGTGCATTTCGAACCCGGCGTCATCAGCCTGGCCCGGATCCGTGAACTGGCCCTGTCCCTGGGCGCAAGGGTGGACAGCGATTTCGGGCACCTCAGCATCGACGTGGACGGCATCTCCAGGCCCGCCCGTGCCCAGCTGCTTGAACAGCGGCTGCGCGGCCTGGACGGCGTGGCGGAGGCCCACGTCTCCGCCACGGGTTCCGTCACGGTCGAATACCTCACGGACCGGACCTCGGAGAAGACGATCACGGACCTCCTGACACGCTTCGGAACGCCTCCGCGCGCAGGCCGGCCCGCCCCCCAAGCACCCGCGGCAGGTGCCGCTAAGGCCCCCGCACCCGAGGCAGAAGCGCACGACCACAAGCACGAAAAGCATGAAGACCATGATCACAAGCATGGCGGGATCTTCGGTGAGCGCAGTGAGCTGATCTTCGCGATCCTCTGCGCGCTGACCCTGGCCACGGGTTTCCTGCTCGGGCTGAGCCCCGCGGTGCCGGACGCGGTCTCGACGGGGCTGTATATCGCCGCGTATTTCTTCGGCGGCTACTACACCACCAAGGAAGCCATCCAGACGGTGATGGCCAAACGGTTCGAGATCGATTTCCTGATGCTGGTCGCGGCCGCCGGCGCCGCGGTGCTCGGGGACCTCGCCGAGGGCGCCCTGCTGCTGGCACTGTTCAGCATCGGCCACGCCCTGGAAAGCTACGCCATGGGACGGGCCCGGCGCGCCATCCAGGCGCTGGCCGAACTCGCCCCGGAAAGTGCGATCGTCAGACGCGACGGCGCGGAGCAGGAGATCCCGGTCGGGGAGCTGCGGATCGGCGACACCGTCATCATCAAACCCAACACCCGCATCCCCTCGGACGGTTACGTCACCGCCGGCCAGAGCAGCGTGGACCAGTCCGCCGTGACCGGGGAGAGCATCCCCGTGGACAAGGCCCCGATCGGGGCGCAGGCCTCCCGCAACGAGTCGGACATCCCGGCCGAAAGCCGCATCTACGCCGGCACCGTCAACGGGCCCGGGGTACTGGAGATCGCCGTGACACGGCTGTCCAAGGACTCCACGCTCGCCCGCGTCGTGCGGATGGTCAGCGAAGCCCAGGCCCAGACCTCCCCCACGCAACAATTCACGGACCGCTTCCAGCGCGTGTTCGTTCCCGCCGTGCTGATCCTGGTCGTTGTGCTGCTCTTCGCGGGCCTGGTCATTGACGAGCCGTTCTCCGCCACGCTGTACCGGGCCCTGGCCGTCCTGGTCGCCGCCAGCCCGTGCGCGCTGGCGATCTCAACCCCGAGCGCGGTCCTGTCCGGGCTGGCCCGGGCAGCACGCGGCGGCCTGCTCATCAAAGGCGGCGGCCCGCTGGAAAACCTCGGCACCCTGCGCGCGATCGCCTTTGACAAGACCGGCACCCTCACGGAGGGCAAACCGGAAATGACCGACGTCGAACCCGCAGACGGCGTGAAGGAAACCGAACTGCTTTCCGTCGCCCTCGCGGTCGAGGCCCAAAGCGACCACCCGCTGGCTTCGGCCATCGTGACGGCCGCCCGCGCCCGGCTGGACGGAACACCGCTGCTGACCGCCGGCGCCGTTACCAGCATCACCGGGCGCGGGGTCAGCGCCCTGATCGACGGTGAACAGATCCACATCGGCAAGCAGCAGCTCTTCAGCGAAATCGACGGGGCAACACTAACCCAGGACATCACCGACGCCACCGCCCGCCTCGAAGCCGCGGGCCGGACCACCATGGTCGTCCGCCGCGGATCCCGGTACCTGGGCGTCCTGGGCCTGATGGACACGCCCCGGAACACAGCCGCACCGGTCATCGCCCGGCTGCGCCAGGCGGGTATCCGGCACATGATCATGCTCTCCGGAGACAACCAGACCGTCGCGGACGCGGTCGCCGGGAAGCTCGGGCTCGATGAGGCCCGCGGGGACCTGCTGCCCGAAGACAAAGTCACGGCGGTGATCGACCTGCGCGGCCGCGAGCACAAGGTCGCGATGGTCGGTGACGGCGTCAACGACGCACCGGCCATGGCCAACGCGACCGTCGGGATCGCGATGGGCGCCGCCGGTTCGGACGTCGCCATGGAAACCGCCGACGTGGCCCTTATGGGTGATGACCTGGAACGGCTGCCCTTCGCCGTGAACCTGAGCCGCCAGTCCAGCCGGATCATCCGCCAGAACCTCTGGGCCAGCCTGGGCGTCGTCGCGATCCTGATCCCTGCCACCATCACCGGGGCCATCGGCATCGGCCTGGCCGTCGTGATCCACGAAGGATCGACCCTGCTCGTTGTCGCCAACGCCTTGCGCCTCCTGGCCTACCGCGAACCCAAAACCAAATAGCGTCCCTTCACCCGCCAGGAGCAGCCGGGGATGTTGCAGGCCTCGCGTCCGGGGCCTGCAACATCCCCCGCTCCGCCACGATTTCTTTGGAAACCGGGAAGCCCTCATGGTCGAAACCCCGCGGCACCTCCGCGCGCGCCGCTCACCGCCGACGCGGCGGGCCGTCCTGCTCACCGCCGCCGTAGCCGCCGTGGCTGGGCTTTCGGCCCGGCAAGTCCCTAACCTGCCCGAGGTGCCGTTCACTGCCCTGCCGGACCGGCCGGATGGCAGTCTCGTCGCGGATAATCCGCGTCCGGATGATCTGCAGGCGCCCGCCCCGGGACCTGCTGCGCAGACCGTCCCGGTGAAACCACCGCCCCCGTCGCGGCAGGAGGTCATCGTCAAATTCGCCGGCCGCAGACCCCGCTACTGGGGCCTGGAGGCGCCCGGGACCCTGACCCGGCTCCCTCCAGGGGCGCCGGGTGTTGCTGTGACGGTCGATTTCTGCGGTGGTCCCGGGGGCAACGGCTATGATCAGGCGCTTCTCACGGCCCTGCGCGGCCGCCGCATCCCCGCAACGCTCTTCCTCAATTCCAGATGGATTGCCGCCAACCCCGCCACTGCCCGCGGGCTTGCCGCCGACCCGCTGTTTGAACTGGCGAACCATGGTACTTCCCACCGGCCCTCGTCCACCACGGGCGAATCCGCCTACGGGATCCCCGGCACCCGGGATGCGGGTGAACTATACGACGAGGTCATGACCAACGATGCCACCCTCGCCCAGCTCACCGGAACAAAGCCGCGCTTCTTCAGGCCCGGGACAGCCTACCTGAATGACGTCGCCGCGGACATCGTGACCGCCCTGGGGCTGACCCCGGCCGGCTTCAGCGTCAATGCCGACGGCGGTGCCACCTACCCTGTTGCGACGGTGGCCCGGGAAGCGGGCAAAGCCGGCCCCGGAGACGTCATTATCTGCCACGGCAACCACCCCGGGACGGGGACAGCGGAGGGGATGGCACGTGCCCTGGACAGCCTCGCCGCCCGTGGGACGCCCTTCGTGTACTTGGCCTAACACACGTCACGTCCCCGGCGAAGGCCAAAGGACGGCCGGTTCCTCCACCGGCGCAACCCGGCGGTCACGCTCAGGAATTCCTCATAAAGGATTCAGGGCGGCCTCATCCCGACAGCGGAGCATTATTCCTATGCCTGCCCGCGACACGACTCCCAACATCGGGGTTTCTCCCTGGACCGTCACACCCGCACCGGCCATGGGCCCGATTCTTATCGTTTATCAGGACCCGTCGCTGGCTGCCGAAATTTCAGTGGTCCTGGCCAACGCCGGGTGGTCCCTGGCCACGGCTGAAACGTCCGGCACCGGTGATGGCGCCCCTGCCGGTGTCCTGCTCGACGGCCGCGACCGGGCGACGACGGCGCGGACACGGCAATCCCTTCCGGGAGCCCCGGCACTGTTTATAACCACCCGGGAGAACCTCGAAAGCCTTCTCCGTGGAGGAACCCGGCCCGGGGATGACTACCTGATCGTGCCGTATGCGTTCGAGGACCTCGTTCTGCGGCTGCGCCGGCTCACCCGACACCCCACCGCAGTGGGTCCCGGCATCCGAACTCACAGCAGGCAACCTGATCAGGCCCCGACACTTACCGGCCAGCAGAAGTGAGGCAGTTCTTTGGCAGCCTGGCGAAAGCGGAATCGTCGGTGCTGTGGGTGTTAACCTTGGTTTCTTTCAGCTGACCCATGTCGGGGACGGCTGATCCCGTCAGCGCCGATGGGAAACAGGCATTCCTTCAGGACCTACCGCAAGCGCCCCGTGGCGCAGCACCGCGAGCCCCCAATTCCCCATGGTGGCAAGCCGTTCCCGGGCGCGTGCGCACGGGCTGCGGGTCCCTCACGTGCGAATCCGGCCGGAATGGCATGGTGACGTGGCGGGTCAGGACTTGTCCGGCTGCCCGGGGCCCACGGGGGGTGGCATGGGTCGTGGTCTTGACGGCGTGCGGCTGAGGAGGGTCCGGGCCAGTGCGAGTCCTTCTCCGATTCTGATGTCCGGGAGGTAGGCGCGGGCGATGGCGTTGCCGATGGAGGGCAGGGCCGCGGCGTCGGGGTAGAGCAGGTACAGGGGGTCGAAGCGGGGGTGGAATTTGGCTTTGAAGTTCAGCAGCGACCTGAATCCGTAGACGGGTTCCAGGGTAGCGCCGAGCCAGTCGAGCAGTCGGTCAATGGCATCGGGGGTGCCTTTCAGGCTGGCCGGACTGAGGGTTTGGTGGTGCTGCGGTGCGCGGGCCAGGGGCGCTCCGGAGAGGCTGATGAATTCGCAGCCTTCGTTCTTGAAGTTCAGGGCGGCGGAGGCGATGAGGAATTCGATGCTGGCGCGGAAGGCTGTGCCGCGGCGGCGCATGAAGTCAAGGGTCCAGCCCACAATGTGCCCGTTGCGGTAGACGGGCAGCCAGGAGGTAATGGCGTGGACTGTGTGGTTGCTGTCCACGGCGAGCAGGCAGCGGACTTCGGGGTCGTTGAGTTCATCCAGGCTGCCCAGGGTGAATCCCATCTCGGGCATTTTCCTGTCGGCGACCCATTCTTCGGCGATGGCCTGGATCTGGGCCTGGACGGCGAACGGCGCGGCGGGGTAGCTGGTCCATTCGGCGTGGATGCCTGCTTTGGCCGCGTTGTTCATCGCGGTGCGGATGTCCTGGAATTTTTTGCCTGTGAAGGACACCGCTTCCAGGTCCAGGACGGTTTCCTGGGCGACCTGCACGGATCCCCAGCCCAGCGCCAGGGCGTGGTCGCTCAGTTCCCGGGGCACGGAGTAGAAACACGGTGTCCACCCGTTCGCGATGCAGTGCCGGCTGAACTCTGCAAAGGAGGTTTTGGTGGCGGATTTGGGTCCGACGGGGCCGCCGAGGGTGAGGGCGATCCCGGCGATGACCCGGTAGGCGATGAAGCTCTCCCCTGGGGGGGAGAACCAGTAGGTATTCCCTGGCCAGGTGGTCATCCAGGACAGGGAGCTGCTTTCGGACGTGGTGAGGATTATCCGGACGCGGTCTTCGTCGGTCCGGTGCCTGCTGTGGGCCGGGCGCAGGAACGTCTTGAGTATCAGTGCCCCGGCGATCGTCCAGAAAATGATGCCTGTTCCCTCATAGAGCAGCACTGCCGCGGTGCTTTGGGGGAAGAAGGCAGGGGGCAGGTCGATCATGTATCCCAGCGGCAGGAACCTGTCAGGGACATCGGCCAGAAGTTCCGCCGGGCCCGGAACGGGGCTGAAATCGCCGGCCAGGGCCAGGCCCGCCCCCACATAGACCACGCCCAGAACAACCGCGGTGGCCAAAATAGCCAAGGCCAGCCGGCGGTAGGTCCCGGGCGGAGCCTCAACGGGGAAAAGTCTCCGTCCGGACAGTAGGACGGCGGACAAAAGAACGGGAAGCAGCAGGGGCAGGGCCAGGCTGAGCGGGTTCCCGTAGAGGGCTGCGTCCATGGCCCCGATCCTTTCGGCCGCGGCGGTGTCGGGGGCGGCCGGCTGCAGGACCCCGGCCATGGTGGCCCCGGCCAGCACCGACAGTGCAGCCTGGATGAGAAGCACCGCTGCCCAGGCGAAGCGGCGGCCGCGGCGAAGACCGTCCGCGAGCAGCAGCAGTAGGAACGAGGGGAGAATGGCCATGAAGATCCCGCCGGCCCCGGCGCGGAGCTGAAGCTGAGCGGCCGCGCAGTCTTTGACCCGGGCCGGGTCCGCACACAGGCCCTGGAGCGTTTGTGGGTCCACGGGCTGGATGTTGGTGAACAGAAACCGCAGGACCGACAGGGGTCCGACGGCGTGCGGGACCAGGCCTGCCACGACCGGTCCGATGGCCGAGACAGCAACGAGCAGCGCCAGCAGGACCCGGCCTTCGTGCCGGGAAGCGGCCTGTACCCCGGGGTGGGGCCGCCGCCCCAGCAGTACCGGGCCCAGGAGGGCGCCCGCCGCGGCCGCTCCCAGCCGGACGAGGTCCGCAAATCCCCCGGTATAGAGGGCCAGCAGCATCAGCAACGCAAAGACGATGAGCCTGATCCGGCGCCGCCAGAGGGTGCCCATGGCCGCGGTGGCCGCCATGGCCGCTCCGCAGATCATCGCGCTTGGTCCCATGAACAGGTGACCGCTCATCTCCCGGGCCCAGTTCCCCATCAGGTCCCGGGCGGCGGCGGTGAAGCCCATGGCCGCAGCGGTCCCCAGCAACTGGGTGCCGAGGGCTGCTGCGGCATAGCGCAGGCTGCCCATCCGCAGTTCCAACACGATGCCGGCAAGCAGCAGCACCGTGCCCAGCACGTAACCGGCCAGGTCCCGGGCCCAGAACGCCGAGGTCAGCAGCGCCCACCACTGCCCCGGAAGCGAACCGGCCGTTGCCGCCAGATGGAACCGGGCCGGGCCGGATGCGGGAACGGACCACACTGCACCCATGACCCAGAAAACAACGATAAACGCCAGCGTGACAGGAGCACCCAGCCTCAGGGCCCTCCAGGGACTCCGGAACCGGCGCTGTGGCTCTGCCGAACCCGGGGCATTCTTGGGCATGAATGTTCCTCTCAGAGCATCCACAGCCTGGGACGGGTCCGGTACCGGTCGGCTCCAGGGGGAGCGGCCATACCCGGCGGAAAGGGTATGAGCAGTAATAATGATATGTGCAACCGCCAAGGGGCCGTTGCACGTAAGGCCGGTCATCAAGGCGCGCCCTCCGGCGCGGCCCGTAACGGCGCCCGGGGGACGGGACTGGATTGGATGATTTCACCGGCCCACCGCCTGCCCCTTCCCCATCGACCACAGGGCAGCGGCATGATTCCGCCCCGGGATCAACGGGCCGCGGCCGTTCGGGGCCAAGGCAATCTCCTGGGGCAATTCCCCCGGAACGGGTCTCCGGTTGCAGGATTGGGCCTCCCGGGCGATCCTGGGGCATAAATGGGGACGGTGGATACGCCGGTGGGTGTTAGGCGTCTGCTTTACGGCCACCACCTGGTCCGCGTGCCTTTCATGCCCTGGAGGGTCCGACGTTCATGGCCGGATTCCCCAGCGCGCTGCCAGAAAGTCCAGGGCCCCGGGCAGCGCCGTGGATGCCATCTCCCATGAGTGCCCCGTGTTGGCGATCTGCCGGGTCTCAACCGTGAATCCCGACTCCCGCGCGGCCGTTGACAGCACCTCCATGTAGCCAAGGAACTCAGGGTCCCGGGCTCCCGCCGCGAAATAGGCGGCCTTCCCGGCAAAGTTGCCCTGCTTCATGACGCCCAAGGGGGTCTGCGCTTCGAAGGCGGCCGTGTCCCCGCCAAAGGAGGCGTCGATCGTTTTCTGCCGTTCCTTGGCCAGGGCTGGTTCCTGCTCGCTGGCAAACGCCAGCACGGACGGGTAGAGGTCCGGATGCCTGGTGCCCATCTGCAGGGCGCACGTGGCACCGAAGGAAAACCCGCCCACGGCCCACTGGCGTTTATCCGTATCGACGTCCAGGGTCTGGCTGATCCAGCCGGGCACATCCTCGGACAGGAACGTGTCCGCCTGCGCGATGCCGCTGTCCATGCACAGGGTGTTCCCGGAGGCGGATCCGTTGGGATCCACGACCACCACGACAGGAGCCAGGCCGTTGCGCCCGGCGGCAAACCTGTCCATTCGGCTACGCAGAGCGCCCCCGGTGAGCCAGTCGGCAGGGCCTCCGGGCTGGCCGGAAAACAGCACCAGCACCGGCAACGCCGGGCGCGGGGCGCTCTGATACGCCGGAGGCAGATAAATGAACGCCTCGCGGGTGCTAAGACCCGAGCGCGAACCCGGTATCACGGCTTTTCTCAGCAGGCCCCCCGCCGGAAGATCCCCCGGGGAACTCCAGGCGTCCAGACTGGTAGGAGCGGGGCCGCCGGGCTGGCGCACCAGTCCAGCTTCCAGCGGCTGAATCCGTGCCACGGCCGTTCCCAGAAGGTCGCTGACCGTGCGGTTAAGGCCAAAGTAGGCATTGACCTGCACGGCGCTCAGCAGCAAGACGCCGAGCATGGCAGCGGCGGCGGCTGCCCGGCCACCCCACGTCGAGCCGCGAAGACGGACAAGCCATAAGAGCAACGCAGCGACAGCGGGCACAGACCACGCCAGCACTTCCCAGGGAAGCACTTCCGGGAACGTGGAGAAGACGTAGATCAGCAGCCAGTGAACGGCAGCGACGATGACCGCAGCGGCCAACACAACGACCACCGCTCGAAGGACCCAGCGGAGGCCGCGGCCCCACAGAAGATACACCCCGCCGGCCGCACCCGCTGTCCAGGCACCCCACAGGACAGGACCCTCCACTAAAGAGATCTCTGCAACGAAGTCCACCGCAGCTAATCTCCCGTGCCTGAAAGTCGCTTCACTGATCCGGCCACACCACAGAGGATACCGTTCCAACGTCCTGGCCCAGGAAAAGGCTCCGGTACGGTTGCCCAAGAGCCAACTCACCTGTTGGCCACCGGCCGAACCGGGGCCCGCTGCGGATCTGACTGGCCTGCGACCGGCACCCCGGCATGGGAAACTGAAGACCTCGCCTATATTTTTCTCTGGAGCCGCACGCGTGGATTTTATTACTCAAACCGTCCTCGAAGCGGCCGGGCAGTGGTGGATCTACCCGCTATTGCTCGTCTTCTTCTTCGTTGACGGCTTCGCGATGGTTCTCCCCAGCGAGACCCTCATCGTCGCGCTGGCCGCATTCGCCCGGCAAAGCGGCGAGCCCAACCTCTGGGTTCTGGGCGTCACCGCGCTTCTCGGCGCCGTCGCCGGGGACAACATGGCCTACCTGCTGGGCCGGAAAATCGGCCTGGAACGCTGGGGGTGGATGCGTAAACCCAGGGTCCGGAAGGTGTTTGGCTGGGCGCGGTACGAGCTGGAGAAGCGTGGCGCAGTGCTGATCTTTACCGCCCGTTACATCCCGTGGGGACGCGTGGCCGTGAACTACGTCGCGGGCACCACCGCCTTCCCGCGCCGCCGGTTCTTCGTCCTGGATGCCTTCGCGTGCCTCACCTGGGTGGTGTATTCACTTGGAATAGGCATCCTGGCCGGCTCCTTCCCGTGGCTGCACAGCAACCCTCTGCTCAGCGCCGGCATCGCCGTGGCGTTCGCCATCGTGCTCGGCATCGTCATCGACCACCTCCTGCGCCGGTGGCACAACCACCTCGGCCGCCACGACGCCGCACCCGACGCAGACCGGACCGGTCTGCGGTGAGCCTGCAGGCTGTCCGCATAGAAGCGGCAGCTCACCGATAGTAGCGTCAGCCCTCGCTTGCGGGAGTGGAAGCTGCTCAGGGCAATCGGGGCAGTCCGCGGGACAGTCCGGCGGTGCACGCAGACGGGGGAAGTATGGCGTCGGTACCTGGAAGGGGTGGAGAGCTGGGCCGACACCTCGGAGGTCCCCGTGCTTCCAGGTTGGGGCGTCATCCGGGCCGCCGAGGCATTCAGCTTCACCATCCGTTTCCGGCCCCGGGAACCTGTGCAGGTTGCCATTCGAGGGGAGGCCCGGGGTCCTCTCATTCCCAGAGTGAGTCGATCGCGGCCCTGTCCTCGGCACTCTGGGCCCGTTCGGCCTCAAGGCGTGCCTTTCGCAGGGCTGCATGGGCCTGGGCGAAGGCTGTGAGGGGAATGTCGCGCTCTTCAAAGAGGTCGCAGGCCCTGCTCAGACAATGCGCCCCCGGAAGGTCCTTGTTCTGGCCCGGGTCGAACCCTCGGTCTATGAAGATATCGGCGAGGCTGTCGCCCGGGTTGCCCCTGAAGTACTCGCTCAGGATCTCACCCATCTGTCCCTGAATGTCCCGGACCATGGTCTTCTCGGTCGTGAAAAAGCCAGGTTCGAGCCAGGGAAACTTGAGATTGCCCGGCGCGTTGGTGAGCATGGCCCCGATTTCCAGTGCGCGGGCCCTCAACGCGTCGCGAAGTTCGCTCACTCCCTCGCGCCCAAGTGACCGTGTGATGGATGGCTGGCCTTGGGCGACGCTCTTGGCCACAGCGTCGACTCTGCCGGGCAGTTGTTCCGCTACCGCGGCCAACAGCCCGCGCTCTCGTTCCTCGGCCACCGCTGTCAATGATTCCACTTCCGCCTGGGCTGCTTCGAGCCGGCGGGCTGTCTCTTCGCTCATAGCACAAGACTATTTCCAGCCGCCTGGCAGATTGGCGGCTATGTCAAGTTTTCTTGGCCCCCGGGCTGCCGACGGCAGGCGCCCCGGAGGTTACGCATTCGGCCGGCGGCCGCGCCTCAGATGAGCAGGGGTCGCCAGGGCCCCGCATGAGGACTTGTTCGGTGGGGTTGTTCCGGTCCTGGGCTGGGTTCTGACCGCGGCTGTCACGAACGGATCCCCGGGAGCGGCGCGGGCGCCTGTGATGCGGGCCCAGGCTAGGCTTCGGGGCCGGTTTCCCGGTGGCTGGTGCCGCGGCGGGACCAGTCCTGGGGGATGGCGGCTTCGAGGGCGTCGTCGACGGTGATGACGCCGATGATGTGGCGGTTCTCCGAGATCACGGGCATGGCGAGGAGGTTGAAGTCGGCCATGCGGGTGGTGACGTCGACGATGTCGTCCGTGGGCGAGGCGACCACGACATCGTCGTCGGCGATGTCCGCGAGCCTCTGGTCCGGGCTGGCCTGGACGGCCTGGACGAGGCTGAGGGCGCCCTCGAGGGTGCCGTCGGGCCGCAGAGTGTAGAGGGTGAAGAGGGACTGGTGCTGGAGGCCGCCGGCGTCGTGGACCGCGGCGAGGGCGTCCGTGACGGTGGCTGTGGCGGGCAGGGCGATGAACTCGGTGCCCATGAGCCCGCCGGCGGTGAGGTCGTGGTAACCCAGGAGGCGGTGGATTTCGGTGTGCTGGGGCTCGGGAAGTTTCTCGAGCACCGGGGAGCGCCGCTCCTGGGGGAGGTCCATGAGGGCGTCTGCTGCGTCGTCGGTCTGCATGCGGGCGAGGACTTCGGCGACTTCGGCGTCGGTGCGGTTGCGGAACAGCTCGGCCTGGCTGTCCTGGTCGAGTTCCTCGAAGACGTCGGCTTCGAGTTCGGGGTTCTCGTGGACCTGGGCGAGCAGCTCGTGTTGTTCGTTCTCGGTGGCCTCTTCGATGATGTCCGCGATCTGCGCGGGCTTGAGTTCGGGGATCCGGCCGGTGGACCTGCGGACCCGGGCGGAGTCCGTGTGGCCGATGAGGGGTTCGAACTCGCGCCAGTCGCGCGCGGGATGCACCGCGTGCCGGGGACCGAGGCCCAGCCAGCGGCGCCGGTGCACGTCCACGCCCGTAGCGGCCCAGCCGTCAGGGACCCGGGTGAGCTGGACGTCGTAGGCCTTGACGAACGTTACCCGGTAGAGGTCGATCAGCCGGTGGCCCAGAACCTCCTCGGAGAGGAGCACTTCACCCTCGCGGCGGGTGAACTCGCCCACGTCCATACTGGCGCTGCCGCGCACGACGCGCTCCGGGGTGAGCGCGGCCAGGTCGGCGGCGGAGACGAAGACGCGCGTGCCGCCCACGGCGACGACCAGGCCCGTGACGAGCGGGTACTCGTCCTCGCGGAGCCGGACGATCACGTCCGAGAGAGTGCCCGTCCGGTGCCCGTCGGAGTCGGTGACGGGGCGGCGAAGGATCGTGGAGAGGGACAGGGTGGCGGTTGCCGTGGTCATCGGGTGCCTTTCGGGTGCACGTCGAGCATTTCGAGGCCACTGTATGTCACCCCGGGGAGTCTTCGGGAGGGGCTCAGGCGCCCAGGGCGAGCTGGACGACACGGACAACCACCAGGACCGTCGCCACGAGCAGGTAGACACGCAGCACGCCCAGGCCCGCGCGGCGGGTGAGCGAGAGTTGCGGGCGCTCGAGGAGGGCGATCGGGGGCATGCGCCACGTGAGCCGCTGCGAGCGGTCCACGGCGGGCGCGGGGGCTGCCCCGCCCTGGGCCCGTGCCCGGAAGCGGACGACGGCGATCGCCGCGGCCGCGATCAGGGCCAGGAGGGCACCGCCGCCGAGGATCGTGAGGATCGCGGGCCCGTCGATGTCCGGGAACAGCACCGCAGAGGTGAGTACGACAGAGAGGATCACGAGCACGGCGACGACGGCGGACGTAAAGACGTTCATGACGCGCCCGTTGACCCACGGGCCCATGACTGCCCTGTCGTTGCACAGCAGCAGGAGGAACACCGTCGCCGAGGGCAGCAGAACGCCGGCGAGGACCTGCACGCCGACCGTGAGGAGGCCCAGCGGGCTGCCCGGGATGATCACGATGACCGCCGAGACGAGGATGACGCCGGCGAAGACCGCGTAGAAGCCCTTCGCGTCGCTGACCTTCCGGTGCAGGGAGTGCTTCAGGCCCAGCACGTCGCCGAGCGCGTACGAGGTCGAGAGGCCCACGGCCGCGGCGCCGATGATCGAGGCGTCGATCAGCGCAAGCGCGAACAGGATCCCGGCGAGGCGGCCCACGTACTGGCCCAGGCCTTGGGCCACCGCGCCTGCGTCGGTGAACTGGCCGAACTCGGGCCGGCCGGTAAAGGCGGACGCCGTGAAGGTGACGATGGCCGCGGCGCCGAGGATCACGATGACGATCCCGACCCACAGGTCCACGCGCTCGTACTTGATGTACCGCGGGGTGATGCGCTTGTCGATGAGGTAGGACTGTTGGAAGAACAGCTGCCACGGCGCGATCGTTGTTCCCACGATCGCGATGATCAACAGGGTCACGTCGCCGATGTTCGCCCCGGCCGGGAACCTGGGAACAACGAAGTCCTGCGCCATCTGGCCGAAGTCCGGCCGGCTGAGGAAGAACACGGGCACGAGCAGCAGCGAGCCCGCCACGAGGACCATGCAGGTCCGCTCGAAGCGTTTGAACGATCCCGTGCTCGCTGCAGCGACAACGATCAGCGCGGAGACGATCACCCCCGGGGCCTTGGGCACGCCGAGGTAGTCCAGACCGATGCTGATGCCGATGAACTCCGTGATGATCGTGAGCGCGTTGAGGATGAACAGGTCGATCGCGCTGAACGCTCCCCAGAACCTCCCGAAGCGCTCGAGGATCAGCCGGGCATGCCCGACCCCGGTCACGACGCCAAGGCGCAGGACCATGTCCTGGTTGACGTACAGCACCGGCACGAGGAGCAGCAGCGTCCACAGCAGGCTCGTGCCGTAGTTCTGACCGGCCTGGGTGTACGTCCCGAACGCGCCCGCGTCGTTGTCGCCGACCATCACGATCAGGCCGGGCCCGATGATGGCCAGGAGAGTCTTGAGGCGGTTCTTCCAGCTCGTGGGCGTGGACGTGTCCTCGAGACCGATCGTGCCGAAGGCACCCTTGATGTCCCCCACGTGCGCGCTGTCAAGGACAGCGCTGCCTGCGAAGGAGACCGTACTGGGGGTCGTGGGCGGCGTCTCGGCCTTCCTGGTCGAGGCAGACCGGGGCGCACGGGTCTTTGGGGTCTTGATCACGGGGACCTGCTTCCTGGCGGTGGCCGGGGCGGGGCGAAGCGGACACGCCGATCCGACCCGGAAATGGGCCTGGACCGGCACGAGAGGCGGGGAGGACGGGTTCTGTGAGCGGAAGGGGCTCAGAGAGTACGCAAGAAGGTGCTATTATCGCCGCTGGGCAAAGCGGGTCACCTCCTGCACTCGTCTTAACATGCCTTGGGCGCCCCGGGCTAACGGCCCGGGCGGCCCTTCCTCGTGAGACCTTTGGCACTCCGCGTCGTGACCCACCGGATCGGAGGGAGCCAATCGGGGTTGCCCCTTGGATCCGGGGCAGCCTGTCCTGACCGGTGGCGTCTCTCGACGTTTAGGGTCGCTGGCATGTGTACGCGAAGGAGCCTCAGCTAACGAACGGCACCTTGCAGGGCCATGATACACGCCCACACCCGGGACGCCTCCCAGGACCCCGGTGCTCACGGCACCGGTCGGTGCACTGCTGGCAGCAAGAGTGCCAATCAGGCCGGACCCGCACCTCAGGGGCCACGTTATGAATCCCGAACCAATGCCGCCGGCTGAGCCAGTCCCTGGCCCGGGAACAGGCGCAGCTGAACCTGCGTCGGAAGCTGGATTCGGTGCCGCGTCCAGGCATCACCGCTGCATCGTTTATGACCATCACTCATTCGGTGACCACCTCCAATTGGGCTCTGCAGAGCCAGGGAGGAGGCCGGACATCCCGCCCGGCGGTTGTCCCTCCTCGTAAGACCCTTGGCACTTCATGGCATGAACCTGGTGTTCCGGGAGCAATCGGGGCAACCCCTTGGGCCGGGGAGCCTGTCCTGAACAGGGGGCGTCTTACGACGTTGGGGGCCGCTGGCATGAATCCGCAAAGGAGCCTCAGCTATCGAACGACACTGCATCCATCGATAGATACCGACGTCAAGCCCGCATCTCCCCTTACCGTGCATCCCCTGGATACTGCACGCCGGCGGCCCTCCGGCACGGAACGGAACAGCAGGTTATACTCCGGTCCCGTATTGGAGCCTTTAGGCCCTGGCCGGACAGGTCCCCGAGGGAGCCCGGGCGTGCCTGGCCGGAGCTGTCCGGCCGGCAGAACGACAGGCCTACTTTCCCGCGCGGATCGGCGCCTCATCCGGTGAAGTGCCGTCGGTGGAGGGTGTGTAGCTGCCTTGTGAGCGGTTGCCGACACGCAGTATTTCCCCGTTCCGCAGGTACCAGATAGTGCCGTCCCCTGCACGGACGCGGGTGATACGCAGACCCATGGACTCCACCGTTCCTACGACTTCGCTGGTCTCAATAACATCGCCGATACCGTACTGGTCCTCCAGAGTGATAAAGATTCCGGCCAGGAAGTCACGGATCAGCTGCTGGGCGCCGAAACCGATCGCGATACCCAGGATCCCCACGCTGGTCAACAGCGGCGCGACGTTGACCTCGAGTGCGCCAAGGGTGTAAATGATCACGGTCACCACGATAAGGACCGCGACGATGCTGGTCAGCAGCGACCCGATGGTTTCCGCCCGCTGGACCCGGCGTTCATGGTCCAGGGTCCGCAGCACGGGCTGGGCCCACCGGAAAAAAGGTCTCTTCAGCACCGCGTAACCGTTGCTGACCCGCCCGACGAGGCGGGAAATAACGGACCGGGCAACAGCCCACACCCCGGCCCCGAGGCCGATCGTGATCACGACCTGGAGAAGAACACCAACCCATCTATCACCCGTAAAAACCATTCCTCACACCCACTGTCCGTCTGCGGGGATCACCCGCGGCTGAAAACTACGACTTCCAGCGTAACGGGCCGCCTTCACCCCCCGAAGTCAGGAGCCGGAGCAGAAGCTGCAACGACACCACCAGTGCATACTGCTGAAACAGGCGCTTGAACAGGCCCCAATGGCTGCTGTTGTCCAGACTCCTTCCCAATCGGTAAAACGTCAAACGTGCACGGGCCCCGGACGGCGCGGGCGGTAAAATGGAATTCAGATGAATTGAGGAACAAGCGTGACCGCAGAGCAGATATTGGATCAGGCCCATGATCCCTCCCATGAACTGGCCGACGCTGTGGTGCAGCGGGTGTTCTACACCGTCAACGTGGGCGCCTACGCTTCATCCCCGGAATTCAGTACCCGGGACCAGGCACTGGCTTATGCCCGGGAACGTAGTGCTGCCGGCGAATTCGGCTCGATAGTCCCGGCCCAGGTTGAGGTCGCGGTCCGTGCCGAATACCGACTCAGATCCGGACAGACCACCGAATCAACAGTGGAAACGTTCACCGTAACCGCCTGAACACTCTCCGGGCACACCGGTCCGTCCCAAGCAGGACACCGGGAGGGCGTCGTCGAGGGGCGTTGACCGCGGCGTTTACGCCATCCCGGTCAGCGGAGCAGGCGCACCCCGGGACGGCGGGAAAATGACGCGGACAGGCCGGGCTCGACGGTAGACCGGTGCGTCCCCGCCGGGCCGATCTGCTCCGGCGCCCTTCCCGGCACCCCCGGAGATCAGTCCCTCCCCGGACCCGGCTAACATCCCGACGTCCGCGGCTCCGGCCACCGGAGGTGTGGTCATTGGATCAGCCCGGCCACGAGGTTGATGGTGCTGGCCAGCACTATGGCCGCCAGCAAATATGACAGCAGTGCCTGGCGCAGCACCGTGGCGCGGATCGCGTCGGTCTTCAGGTCGGTGTCGGAAACCTGGAAGGTCATGCCGACAGTGAAGGACAGGTACACGAAGTCCAGGTAGCGGGGAGGTTTGTCCTCGTTGAAATCCACACCGGCCCTGTCCCGGTAGTAGATGGAGGCGTAGCGAAGGGCAAAGAGCGTCTGGACCAGGAACCAGGACAGGACAACGCTGCTCAGGGCCAGGGAGATGATGGCCGCCTTCGTTTCCCCCTTGGGCATTGGAGGCATCAAGCAGGATCAGGGCCACCCCTGCGAAGCTGGCGACGGTGGCGGCCAGCACCAGGGCGTCGGAGACGCCCCGTCCCGGATCTTCGCGCCGCGCGTGGGCTGCCGTGGCTTCCGCCGACAGCCCCCTGATGATCACCCACACCCAGATGAGGTACGTCAATGATGCCCCCGCCCAACCCATCGCCGGCGCGTACGCCCAGGACTTCAGCACCCCGACAGCCACGGCCGTGCCCAGACCTACAACGATCATCACCAAAACCCGCAGACGCGAATGATGCGCCACAGAATTGAAACCCTCATCCGGGCCGCCCGCCAGGCCAGTAGGACTCATGGACCGATCATCCCACCCAAGCAGCCCACCGGCCCGTCTTTTGACCAGCAGCCGACGGGCTGACCCCGGTCCCGGCAGGAGCGCTCCGCCGCCGCCGCAAGAACGGCGGGTTCCGCTGCTCATTGGTACCGGTGCGGCGGCCCCAGTCACCGGCGGTCATCGGGCCTGCATCCACGCCAACCTGTCCCCTTTCCACAACACGGCGCCAAACCCGCAGACCCCAACCAGACACTTGATTAGCTTCCTTCGGGTGTGAAGAGCTGGCCGAGTTCTTCGTTGACTTTGACCAGGTTGAAGTGTGCGGGGTCGAAGGTTTCCTCTCCGCCGGATCGTTGCGCGGTTCCTTGGGCCCATTCGTGCAGCCCCTGGACGTGTTCGCGGTCTGATTCATCGACGGCATGAGGGCCGGCCAGAGTGGCGATGAGGTCTTCGTAGCCGCCTATTCCGCCTGAGTCTTCCAAGGGGCAGCGTCGTTTACCGCGGATCACCCGGGCATGGACGTCGTCACTGGTTTTCTTGACGGTTTCGACCCAGTCGATGCGGTGGAGCCAGCCGTCGCCGAAGTCGTATTCGTAGAACAGCGGGGTTGAGCCTTCGTTGAGGACTTTCCCTAGCTGGGCTGTTTCTTCGGGCAGGTACCAGCCATCATCATCTTCTGCCCGAACATAGACCGGCGCCCAAGACCGGGCCTGTGTGCGTCCGCGGCCCGGAGTGTTCGGATTGCGTTCGGTAAAGGAATGCAGGTGGGAGTTTTCCCAGCCCATGATCACCTGCAGGACGTCGTGGAATTCGTCCAGGTAAAGGCTGGAATCGACTTCGAAAAGCCGCCAGATCTTCGGCTTACTACCGACTATGTGGACTCTCGCGCGCAAAAGCTTGCCTTTGGCTCTTGGTGTGGATCTCTCATTCGTGCCCATAGGGGGTCCTTTCCATTACAAAGCAGCTTGGGCCAAGCGGTTGTTACCGCGCGTACTGTCATCCGGTTCTGCAGGTATCCGGCCCAGGTCCAGGTGTGTGTTCATGTCGAGGGTGAATCGTCCGTAGGGGTTGATATGGGTCCAGAACAACGGGGTGAGACCCCTGCGGTCTTCGGGTTCGAGCAGTTCGTTGAACTCCGGGACCTCGAGCACGGTTTGCAACAGCAGGGTGTTGACCAGGACCAGGGAGGATTGGAGCAGGTGCAGGGCGAGCATGGAAACTTCGGTCGTTTCACGGTCCGGGCCCGTGAGATCCCGGTTCTTCCCGTAGAAGACGACGTCGTTGCCGCTGTTCCAGCTCTCCACCACCTGCAGTCCGGAATTGATTTCGCGTCGGAGGTCTTCGTTGGCGAGGTAGTCGGCGGCGAAGATCGTCCGCACGGCCCTGCCGAGTTCCTCCAGGGCCTGGTACGTGGGGTGTTTCGGCCCTCCTCGGGTGAAGCGGCGCAGGATTGTCTCAGACTCGGCCGTGCCGAGCTTGAGGGCCGTGGCGTATTTGACCATCTGATCGTATTGCTGGGCGATGATCTCCCAATCGATCGGACGGGACAACACGTCATTGATCTCCCCGTAGGCTTCCTCATTGCCGGCCCGGTAAAGACGGATCGAGCCGATATTCTTCAACCTCGGCAACAGCTTGAACCCCAGGAGTTCGGTGAACGCGAACCCCACAATCGAGGCCCCGTGAGTATCAACGTAGTTCGCTTCAATCTCAGCATCGGTGTCATGGCGCAGGACTCCTTCGATCATCGCCGCAACCTCGGAGGAGGAACAGTTCTTCAACTGGGAATAGATGCAGGTCGATTTCTTCTCCACGTGCCAGTAGATCATCACTCCGGGACCGCCGTAGCGGTTGTGCCATTCGGTCATCAGGTTCGATTCCCAGGAGCCGAACTTCTTCGAATCCGACGCGCACGCATTCCCTTCACCCCACCACTCAGGGTTCCTGGCCTCGAACGTGGCGTTGACGACCTTCACGATCGCCTGGCGCAGATTGTCCTTCGTGATGAATGTCCGGCGTACGTGGCGTAGCTCCCGTTCGTTCTCTCCGTGACCGCCGGCATCAGTGACGGCTTTGATGCCCATGTTCGTCCCGAGCCCGAACAGGCAGAGCAACAACCGCCTGCGAAGGGTCTCACGGTCAAGGACCTCACGGGAGGCCACGGAAACGAATTCCTGGGTGAACCCGGTCAGGAAGTCCGCCTCCTTGAGGACCTCAAGCAAGTCCAGGGTGCCCCACCGTGCCAGGACCTCGTCCTTGAGTTTGCCCAGATTCGCCGGCTCTTCGAGTTTTTCCAGCTTGGGTACCTTTATCCACGGCGCCCCTCGGCGTCTGGTGATCTTCACCCCGCCGGTGGAATCGGCCAGCAGCCCGTTATCCAGATGCTCCAGTGATCGGGTCATTCTTGACTGAAGATCAAAAATGAACCTGGCCGGGTCCAGCGGTTTCCGCAAGGCCTCGTAGTGGAGCTCACGGGAAGCGTCGAAGTCCTGGGGAAGGTCCTCTTCGGGGTCCCGCCATTTCCCGGCACCGTCAACGAAAACCTCACGACGGCGCAGCGCGTCCCGTAAGGACACGAGCAGGCAAAGCTCGTAAGGGATCCGCTCAATCCTGCCTTTCTCGTCCCGGACAGCGCCTTCCCAGGACCTGGGCACGACGCCCGCGACCGGGACTACATCTCCGGGCGCGAAGAACTGGCTCTTACTTCCAGCATCCGCGTACCGTTCCAGCAACGCGATGGCATCCATGATGGGCCGGAACGCCGTGTTATGGCAGCGGAACCGCAGCACGGACAGCAGCGCCGGCAACATCCGCCGGTAATGATTCGAGTACGAACCCCGCAACACGGTCCGCACCTTGCCCTGGAACACGGTCTCGTTGGCTTTTGCCTCCTGGACCAGTTGCCGCAGGGTTTTCTCGCTCACCACCGGGAACACAGCGTTCCGGACCGTTTCGTCCGGGCTTGTGACTGCCGTCTCGGCGAGTTTGAACAGCAATGCCGTCTTCCCGCGCACCCTTTGCAGGTCCTCGGTGAGTTCTTTCTCGACCTTCCTCACCGCGCTGGTATTGATCTTCAACACTAGAACGAGCAGCAAGTCGACCAGGCTGTCAGCGATCTCTGCCGTGCGTTGATGACACAACGCCGCTAAGAGCGTCAAGCGCACAGGGCGCAGCGCGTCGTGGAAATCCGATGGATACATCCGGGCCGCCCTCGCCCGCCACGCGTTCACGACCTTCTCCGACACCCCGGCAAACAAACCAGAAGGAAGAGCAAGACCCTGAGCAGCTGAAAGCTTCTCCACCTCCGCCAGCAATGATTCCAAACCAGCCGGGCCCGGATCAGCCTTCAACACCGACAACAGAGAACCCGCCGTTCCATCAGCGACCAGAGCCTCCAGGCCAGCAGCGCCGTCCTGCCCCAGAACCTTGAGGACATCAGCACACAGGCGCTGCTCAAACAACGCCCGGCCGGTGCCAACAATCCTGCCAGCACGCCCCGGCGGCTCAATCCGCTCCTGACGGCACCGGGACAGCAAAGCATCCACAAGCGCAGACTCACGAACCTCCGACGGGCACACCCTCTCCGCCAACCACCCAGCCAGCCGGGCCTCATCAGCGGAGGTGAACTCACGGAATCCAAAATGGGACCTGATCTCGGCCCGGTGGTATTTGATTGAACGCCCATCCCAATAGGGACCCAGCCCATCGATAGGAACGGAAATCTGCGCTGCAACATAGTTCAAAGCTCCCAGTGGAAGATCAGAAGGCCCGACCGGAAACCTGGCATGTTGCTGAAAAAACTTCAGTAGCACAGCAAACCCTGCCCGAGTCGCTCCTGACTTCCGCGCCATCAATGCCACATCGTCATCAACCAGCGTCCACGAATCAAGAAGTTCGCTCGTCAGCTCAAGGCCCATACCAGAACTCAACCACATCTAGATTGCCCCTGAAGACACCTTCAGGAGTACCGGGCCAAAGAGAAGCGCAGGCCGGTGTAGAGCGTCCGACGGCCCGAACATGCCCCGTTATACGCGGCCAATTCCGGGATGCCGGCGAGAGCGGCGGCCCGGTCGGAGCTCGCCCGCCCTCGCGCCTCGTCGCGCTTCCAGCGGACCAGGATAAACATGAGCAGGAGCACCTCCGGCAGCTCGCGCCGTAGGACCAGGCGCCTGCGCGCCCCTGCGTCGCCGCGGAACGTGGGTCCACCACACTGGAAATTACCGCCGGAGAAAATGGCCCGCGAAATCGCCGGGCGTTCACCCCTATATCGTTGCTCCGGTGTCGGGGAAACGGTACAGCCGCTCTGCATCCCGCATTGAAGAGCGGGCACGCTTGCGGTCACCGGCGGCGTCATACGCGCAGCTGAGCCGGAACCAGGAACGCCAGTCCCCCGGAGCATCTTCTGTTTCGGCCCGGTACTTTTCGAATTCCTGGTCCGCCGCGGCACGGACGATGCGTCCGGCGGGTGTGCGCGGCAGATTGTCTACGGGCAGACCCCCCTCGGCCTCAAGGGCCCGCGCCATCTGTTCTGTGCGGGCACCGAACAGAAGTTCACGGAACAGTGCCCAGGCACCGATGGCCGGGAGTACCAAGTACGCCGCGCCAAGGACGTTGGCCAGAGGACTGGTATCCATCAGCAGGAGAGCGGAACGCTGGAATGTCACCACCAGGTAGAAGACCAACAGCAGCGTTACGGCCACCACCCAGGCCTTGGTCCGGTTCCTCCGTAGAAAAGAAAAGAATGACTTCACGGCCCCACCGACCCTGCTCGGGCAAACCGGACCGGACCCGGAGCCGAGCCGGACTGCGGATCCAAAGCGGTTCCTGCAGCTTCGGCGGCCTTGGCTCCGGGAAACAACTCCGCGCCCCGGAGAGCGCCACCTAGTGCTTCAGACATTGGGATCAACATTACATACCAACAACAATCGCCATCCAAATCTGCAGTGCGGCTTTCGGCAACGGCATCCGGGCCGTCCGGAACTTTGGCACCGTCCCCGCACCGGCGGCGGGCCTTTACCAACCGGAGGGCGGTATGCCAATGGCCGGTGACGCGCTACCCCCAAGGCAGCGACTCACCGGCCCGTTGGCGCTGGTGTCTCTAGGCGCCGGCGCGTACGAACGTGACGGGCCCCGTTGCGGTCAACCACGACAGCGGATGAACCACCGTCTGGTTCTTGCCGTTCATGCCCGAGCTGATGACCTGGCCGTTGCCTGCGTAGATTCCAACGTGTCCGGACTGAACAACCATGTCACCCGGGGCCGGGGTGCCAACCGTCTTGCCGTAATTCATGAACGCCATAGGGCCAATGTCGCCTACAGGGATGCCTGCTGCGCCCAAGGCCTTTTCGACGAGGCGGGTGCAGTCCTGGATAAGGCCCAGCTGCGCGTAGGCGGCCGAAAGCATGGTGGCGTTGACTCCGCCCGCTGCCTGAGGGGCAGCGGCCGGCGCCGGTGCCGCCTGAACGGTGACCTTGGGCGCTGCCACCGGTGCACTAACCACCGGTGTCGTGGCGGCCGGTGTCTTGACCGCCGGTGTGGGCTGAGGGATTTCGGCAGTCGCCGGCGCTTCGATGACCGGTGCGGGGGTAGTGGTGACGGCCGGGCGTTCGAAGGATATCCGAACGCTGGCGTCGGCGCTGAGCGGAGCGGACGCCAGGGCGGTCACTTCCTGCGTTGAGGGCAGTGCCGCGTCCTGCTGGGCCGGAGCCTCGGCGGCCTGGGCAGCGATACCGCTGGATAAAACTAGGCCTGAAGCAACGGCGAGGACGGCGGCCTGCCGTCCCGCTCCGCCAAAGTTGTCTGCGGCAGACTTGGAAATCTTCGCGAGCGGACTGGTGTGGACGGTAACCGCGCGCCGGCGGCCATGAACGCGTGTGGACATGACAAAGTAGCCTCTCCCAATGCCTGCGGGGTTAGCTGTCGGATTCGGATGGGAGTCACCCGGCCGCAACTCCTGCAGATGCAGTAGCGCGGCTTCACCCCAAGGCCTGAACCAGGCCAAACGTGGTTTCCCCGTCTCTGCCGGACGAATTCTGCGAACGGATCCCCGGCAGCGGCAGAGTTAGGCAATCAACCCGGGAGTGCCGCCCTTGGAGAGAGTCGGCACGGAACCGACCGTACCGCAAGTAAGAGAAGATTGTCACATTCTGATAACGCGACGGGATAAATGTCACAGCCCCTACGTGCACCTCCACTGCTTGTACCCGCGGAAGGCCACCTAACCGGACCATCCTTCTGTCGTCCCAAAAGTGCGCCACGACCATCCGTTACACGGACAATATTTGGTCGGCTCACGACGGTTACTGGTGACGCTAGCAGTCACTTTCCGCAATCGTCTGGCCCTAAAGAATCCCACGGCACACCGAAATGACGCCTGGAGGCCTTCCAGGTGACGAAATTTCGGCAATCCGAAAAACATGTAAACGCATGAATCTGCGGCGGATATATGGAAGACTTGTCTTATCGAAGGGGAGTAGTTCCCACCGTCCGCGTATCGCGGACGCAGCGGCGCATCGACATACTGGCATCCTCCTACAGGTTGCCCGGTGCGCCACCCGGCTAGCAGGTGCCGGGCGAGCGAGACCTTCGGTCAGACACCACTCTGACCGGAGCTCCCCCGAAATTATGGGTCCGGTCAAGGGTATTGCCTCGAGGATGACCATGACGAACCTGCCCACGACACACACCACACCGACTTTCCAGAGCGCCAGTCCTGCGGATCTTCGTCGCTGGCGCCAGTACCTGGCCGACGAACGGGCCGAAGCGGGCGTGTACCGGGACCTTGCCGGACGCCGAAGTGGGGAAGAACGGGAGATCCTCCTGGCCCTGGCCGAAGCCGAAACCCGGCACGAACAGCACTGGCTGGACCTGCTCGGCGATAAAGTCGGCAAGGCCCGCCGCGGAAGCCTCCGTACCCGGTTCGTCGGCTTCCTTGCCCGCCACTTCGGATCCGTGTTCGTCCTCGCCCTGGCCCAGCGTGCCGAAGCGCGCTCACCGTACGCACGCGATGCCCACGCCACCGACACCATGGCCGCCGACGAACAGATCCACGAGGAAATCGTCCGTGCACTCGCCACAAGGGGCAGGAACAGGCTCTCCGGAAGTTTCCGCGCTGCCGTCTTCGGCGCAAACGACGGGCTCGTCAGCAACCTCTCCCTCGTGATGGGCATCAGCGCCAGCGGCGCATCCAACGCGGTGGTCCTCCTCAGCGGCGTCGCCGGCCTACTCGCCGGCGCCCTGTCCATGGGAGCCGGAGAATACGTCTCCGTCCGCTCCCAGCGCGAACTCCTCGAAGCCTCCACGCCCAATGAGGACGCACACGCGCGGCTACCGCACCTGAACGCCGACGCCAACGAACTGTCCCTGCTCTACCGCGCCCGGGGCATGGCAGAAGACGAAGCGAACGCCAAGGCCTCCGAGACGCTGCAGAACCCACACGAGAAACCGATCGTGGCTTCCCCTGACCACGACAAACACGAAGCAGTCGGCACAGGCCTCGGCGCGGCCACATCCAGCTTCCTGTTCTTCGCCTCCGGCGCCATCCTGCCCGTCCTCCCCTACCTGTTCGGACTCGAAGGCATCACCGCGCTCATCGTCGCCGGCATTATCGTCGGCCTGGCCCTGCTGACCACCGGCGCAATTGTTGCCTTGCTCTCCGGCGGGGCTCCGTTGAAAATGGCGCTACGCCAGCTCGCCATCGGTTACGGCGCCGCGGCCGTCACGTACCTGCTCGGGATGCTGTTCGGAACCAGCACGGCATAGGCGGCACAGCAGAGCCGGGCAGCCGTCGGACGGCCCGGAATGTCAGGGCGCTTCCACACGGCTGGGCCGCTGAGGGATGGTCGCTGTGGGGCCTGTGCTTAGCTAACGGACCTGCTTCGTAGTCCTGACGATTTCCGGCCGGCGCGGGCTGTCTCCAATCGTGCGGCATGATGAGGTTCATGACGATTGCCAAGTCCGTTCTGCTGTTTATTTTGGCCGCTGTCGCCGAGATAGGCGGTGCCTGGCTGGTGTGGCAAGCCGTTCGGGAGGGCCGTGCGTGGTGGTGGGCCGGTCTCGGGATCATTGCCCTGGGTCTGTACGGTTTTGTTGCGACCTTGCAGCCTGACGCGCACTTTGGACGGATTCTGGCCGCGTATGGCGGCGTTTTCGTCGCGGGGTCCCTGGTGTGGGGAATGGTCTTCGACGGGTTCCTGCCCGACCGCTGGGACGTCATCGGATCCGTGATCTGTCTGGTGGGGGTGGCCGTGATCATGTTCGCTCCCCGCGGGACCGCTTCCTAGCAACCGATCAGGAGGATTGCATCGGCGGGCATCTGGTGTCGCCGTAGGAGGAGACGACTTAGCAGTCCCCGGTTTTCGGCTTGCTGGTGACCCCGCAAGCGGCACGCCGGTAGAAATACACGCACGATTCCGTCGGCATGTCCCGTGTCTCAAGGCTTCCGCAGGCCAGACAGGTCAGGGCCCCGCTGAGCTGGTCTGCACTCGGCGGCCATAGCGGCCCGTCGGTGGATGATGGCCAGGCCGGCCGGGCCGGGAAACTGCTTAGCGGGAGGGGCCGCTCTTAGCGCGATCAGCACCCAATGTTGCCGCCGCGGGGGCCTTTTTGGCTTGGGCTGCGCCTTTGCCCATGGTGACGGCTGCGCTCGGGTGTGTCCCCTCGCTGCGTTCGGCCGCGGCGCGCCCTCGGACTTGGGTTTCGTTCGCTCCGGTGCCGGCCAAGGATGCGGCGAAAGCTTCCTGGCGTTCCGCTGAGCCGTAGTCGGTTCCCGCCGTGCTCCCTGCTTTCAGGCCTTGGTCTTTTAGTCGGCTGCTGTTGTTGCCGGTGACGCGGTTTTCGATCTCGCGGCCGACGCTTTCCAGGCGGGCGAACAGTTCCTTTTCGGCTCGTTCGTACCGCTGTTCCACGGGCGTCCGTTCGGACCCTGTGAAGCCTCCCTCTGCCAGGAGTTTTGCTTCGTACATGTCCTTGGCTGCTTGGACGAACGCGGGATCCTGAAAGTGCGCGTCGCCGGCGCCGTTGACGTTCGAGGTGGTTTCTTTGCGCAGCTGGTCGATGTCGGGACCGTTGATGCCGTCCTTGCCGATGAGGAACAAGCGTTCCTTCACGATGGCGTCCGCTGCTTCTACCGCTGTGGGTGTCTTGGCGGTGTGTGCAGTCTGCAATGCCTGGGCCAGCTCGGGGTTGGCCAGGTACTCGGCCGGCACCTGGTGGCGTTCCATTTCCGGGGCCAGCGTCGCGGCCTGGGCGCGGAGTTCTTCGGCGCGGGCTGCGGCGAGCAGTCCCATGGCTTTCTCGTGTTCGGCGGCCGCCTTGCGCGTCTCTTCCTGGCTGCGGTCCAATTCGTCCTGACGTGCCTTGTCCGTGGCGGCATGCTGGATATCTGATTCCAGATATCCGGCATCCTTGCCGGCATCGTGGGTGTCGATGCCGTAGCGGGTGAGGACTTCCTGACGGATCTTTTCCGAGGCCGCGAGGGCGGTCGGGTCGTAGTCTTTCCAGCCTTCAGCGACGGCGTGTGCCGTGGCGATGTCGTGGGGCTGGGCCTTGTCCCACCACTGGTCTTTATCTACCGGTGCCAGCGCCGCCTGCGCGGCGCTGCGGTCTGCCGTGAGGCGGGCCTGCGCTTCGTGCGCTGCCTGGGCATCCTGGTGCTCCTGCTGCCGTTGGGACTCCTGCCGGCGACGGGCCAGCGTCTCGGCAATGCGGGACGCGATCATGAGGGACTGCCGCATTCCGGCGTCCAGAAATTCGTCCATTCCGTCTGATTCACTCATCGTGCTCCCCTTGCAGTTGGTGGTGGTCGTTATCGGTCAAGTACGGGGCCGGAATCACGGCCCGTGTGCTGGCGGGTCTTGGCCGCCGTTGGTGTGTTCGGTACCGCTGACCCTGGACGGATGGGCGCCATGCCGCGCAGTCCAAGTTCTACGGAGTTCGGAGCCGCTGCCTGTTCCGGCGCACCGACGGCGACCGGACGGGGCATGGTCGCCGCGAACGGTTTCAGCTGCTCCGTGACGACGACCCGGAGCCGCTGCGCTTCCCTGGTTCGTCCGGACTGTTGGTGCATTTCGTGGATGGCGAAGGCAGTGTTCACCAGCTGCAGCATGAGCGCCGATTGTGCGGCCGTCTTGTTCTTGCTGGACGCGGCCATGAACAACATGGCAGTCCCGGCAATGGACGGCAGGGCGACGGGCTTGCTGTGCTGGCGTGGCGCCCGGAGCTGGGCGGTGCGGGACAGCTCGGCGGCGGTGGCCGCCAGCGGACCCGGGGTAGGTTCGAGCCGGTGGGACCATGCCGCGAACGCGCCGGATACTTCCCTCGCTGCTTTCGCCCAGGTGGCGTGGTCATCACGGGGCAGAGTGCGCAGCTGCTCAACCAGTGCGGTCGCGTTCCGGGTGTACTCGACCCACATTTCCGCCGGGGGTGTTCCGTTCTCGGGGCCGGTCCCGGACACGGTGCGCCGGTTGCGGGCAGCAGCGTTCCACTCGGCTGCAGCTTCGGTGGCCAGGTGCGGTGAGTTCATCCACTCTTCACGCAATGCACCGAGCTTCAGGTCGGAGGCGAGGGTGCCGCCGCCGAACCAGATAGGCCTCTCGCCCTGCTTCGGGCGTTCGGCTACGGAGTACCCGACGATGACGTCGGTCGTGTTCTTCGCGTAGCGCGGCCGGACCAGCATGCCGGTGTCACGGGCGCGCCGGACGAACTCTCCTTCGGTCGCCGAGGAACTGGCGCTGGCGCGGACTTTCCGCGCCAAAGAGGAGCGGTGCATTTCCCGCTCGTCCCGGACAGCGGTGGCTTTCTCGGCCCGGTCGTAGCCGCGGGTGGCGTGCACGGTGGAGAGCTGTTCCAGCCCGTACTTAACCTCCAGCTCACGGCACGACTCTTGCGCCCTCTTGTAGTCGCCGTGGGTGGATGCTTTGGTGCCGTCCTCGCGGACCAGGGACACTGCCAGGTGGATGTGGTGATTGCCGTTCTCACTCGTGCCGTGGTTGACCGCGACCCACCGGCAGCGGGCCTTTCCGCTGCTTTCGGTGAAGCCCATGGAATCCACGAAATCGTTCGCGATATCGCCCCACTGCTGATCCGTCAGGGCGCCCTCTTCGGCGCGCAGGCTCAGCGAGCAGTGCCACACGCTGGCGTCCTTGTAGCCGACGTGGACGCGTTCCTTTTTGGCCGCATCCCACTGCATGTCTTTGATCTGCACCGATACGTCATATGCCCTGCGCGGCTGGTCCAGATGCTTGGCAATAGCAAGCGCATCGTCACGGTCCAGCACACCGTCGTCGTACCACGCCATGATCGCAGCATCGCCAGCCACCAGGTGCGGATCGGAGTGCGCGTTCTTGGTCTTGTTGGCGTCAGTCGACGCCAGATAAACCATGAGCCCGCCCATGCGCGAACCCCGGGTTATGTTCGGGATCATCCCTACATCAGCCCCTCAATGGTGCGGTCGATCCGCATCGCCACCGAGCGCAGGTGCTTCAACGCTTCGTGCGCCTCCGCGGGGAACTCGCCCGTGGCATTGGCCTGCCGTGCGAGCTGGTTGATGTTGTTCGAAGAACGCGCCAGCAAATTGTGCAGAGACATCAATTCCGCGATAGCGGCACGGCGTTCGGTAGTCGTCTCCTGCGTCTCGGACAACGCCGCTGTGATCAGCAGGTTCGGGACAGTCACCTTCTCGCGTTCTGCCCTCGCGACAAGCGCGGCTTCCTCTTCCACAGTGACCCACAGGTCACGGCGCTTCTTGGTACCGGCGGGAGTGTTCTCCCGGCGTCGGCGCGACAGATTGAAACGGTGAGCGAATCCCTCATCCGACATTCAATCCATCCCTTCAAAGGCCCAGCGCAGCGACCCCGGAAGCGGGGACCACACTGACCAGTGTGCCGCACTCGACCGCCAGTGTCGAGCGCGACAAGCCACTTACACCCGTGTAAGGGTATAGCTTGCTCCGCACGATCTTCTTTGGAGGTTTTTTCGCCTTTCGCACTTGGTCTCCGAAAACCAGCATTCGGGTGTCAGTCGTGGCCGGTAGGGTTTGGATATGGACATCAACGACATTGCCGCAAAAGCCGCCGCCAAGATCGACGCCGCCAGGGACACCAAAGTCAACGCCGTTAAACAGGCCGCTGCCAGCGGCGTCGAGGTTCAGGAAGCAGCGCAGCTGCTCGCTGCCGCGGAACAGAAACACGCCAAGGACTACCAGGCTGCCCTGCGCGCCGAGTGGACTGAATCCGACTTGCGTGGTTTCGGACTGGACGCCCCGACCAAGAAGGCCGGCGGGCGTCCGCGGGGCCGGAAGGGCGCGCAAGAGTCAGCTGCCGTCGCGGGCGTCTCCGAGTAGTAACCCCTCGCCCACATGGGCACGGCAAAAGCTATTTCCTACGGGCTTTTTCCGCACACATCTGGACGACGGGACCCACCTGACCGTCTGCACACAACCACCACGTCACCATCCCCAGCGCACGTCACCCTGGGTGAGCGGTGGCCGTGCACAGCCTCCGTATGGGGCGGCCGGCTCGGAGACAGCCAAAGGGAAACCACTGAGCCGTAGGAACTGCACCGCCCAGGTATAGAGCCGGTCTCCGGTTTGCCGTCCGGGTGCGTGTGGTTAAACAGAAAAGGACCGGCCAGGGTGGCCGGTCCTTTTCTGCTCCTCGGACAAAGGAAATCTGTGATCCAGCTTAGCTGAATGTTGTACCGACGCTGAACGGCTGACGTGTCATCGTATCGCCGGATCCGCGGCACCTGGATGGTTCCGGGAGGTCGCGTCAAACGGCGGTCCGCCGCCGGTGAGTTGCTGCTGTGGTTCGCACCGTGCGGCGGACCGCCCGACCTTTGGAAGGTTCCTGGCCATCATGTGGTGAGTGGCCGGGGGCCTTGCCGGGCGGTGGAGGTTCCGCCCGGCAAGGGGCTCTTATGCGGCTACGTGTTCCTGGGCGGGCGCGGCGCTGTCGAGGATGATCTGCTCGACCGGACTTGCCGTATACCCCCAGGCAATGAGCCGGGTCAGGTAGTCGATGTGGCGGACGCTCGGTGACCGCCATGAGTCCTTGGCGATGGTCTTCTCATACCCTGCGCAGAACAGCGCGATCAGGGACACCTCGGGCCGTACCGTGGACCTGGCCACGTGGTCCCGCAACGGGTTCCAGCCCCACCGGTCCGAATTCTCCCCCGTCTTGGCTCCTGCCATCTCGGCGGCGACGGTTCCCTCGTAACCGCTGGCCGTTTCGGGATGGTGGGTGATGGCGTGAACGGTGAAGTGCTGCCAGCCTTTGGGCGGCTGTTTCTTCGCCAGCAGCGCCTTCACGAAGTCGCGCCGGACCACAGTTGCCGACTGCATCAGTTTGTTGTTTTCTATCAGGGTTTTCCGCTCGGCCTTCTGCTCCTCCGTCATCGGACCTTTGTTCGCCGCTGACGCGCCGTAGCCGCTGTACCGGAGTGTGAAACCCAGCTCCTTCCATCCGGCCACGACCGGGACGGTGGAGTGATGGCCGTTGTAGGAGGAGGCGATGTGCACGGCGTTGGCGTCCTCCTCGGTGGCCGGTTCCCCGTCTGCCCGGTTCAGCGAGGACACCCGGATGTTTTCACTGTCCCCGTCGTATCCGGCCCGTTCCACGACGGTGGTCCCGGCGGCTTCCAGCTCGGCGGTCAGCGCCGCGAGGGCGGCCGAGCGGTCGCGGCGGTCCCGCAACTGTTGGGTGACGTGGGCGAGCATGTCCGGCTCATCGGCGATGACCGATTCCAACTCCTCCACCGCGTCACCGTCAGTGGCAAACTCGGCCAGAATCAGGGCCGCTTCAATCGTGTACCCCCTGCCCAGGGCGGCGGATCCGGCGCTCGAGGACTTGGCTTTCAGCGCCCCTTCCACGGTGGTCTTGGTGCGCCCGGTCTTCTTGGCGATCGCGGCAGCTGAAACACCGATCAGGGACAGCTGGTGGTAGGCGTCGGCCTCGTCCGCTTCGGTCAGTTCTGCGCGCTGGATGTTCTCCACGACCTGCGTCACGATCCGCTCGGCTTCCTCGGGGGACTCGATGATCATCACCGGGATACTGGCGCGCCCTGCTTCAACAGCGGCGCGGGTGCGGCGCTGTCCCATCAGGACGTGCACCACGCCGTCGTCCTTGCGGTGGGCGATCACCGGTTCCATCACGCCGTGTTCTTTGATGCTGGCGATGAAGTCGGCGGTCAGGGCCGCGTCTTTGCGGACGTTGATGTCGACGGTTAGGGTGGCCGGATCGAGCATTTCGAGGCTGGGGTTGGTGGTCATGGTGTTGCTCCTTTTTTGCCCAAGGATTTCGGTGGGTGGGGCGGCTCAGGTGACCGGCCAGCGTCCCCTCTCCCCCCGACGCTTCTATGTCTGTCAAGCGGCTGGAATCGGGTGCTGGCGCGGACCATAGCGGGGCGGCTTTGGTGACCGGCCAGCTTCCCCTCTCCCCCCGTTGTTTTGGCTGCTGGCGAAGCTTGCGGAGCTGTGGCCGACGGAGGCCTGTCTACCCGCAGGGCAAGGGCGGGAAATTCCCGGAGGAAATCAGCGACGAAGGAGCACCGCAGGGACATTTCCTGTACCGCAGGCCCCGACGAAGGAGGGGCTAGATGGGCCGGAGCGGACACGTACAATCCGTCAGGACAGCAGCCAAAACAGAAAAGCGCTTCTAGAGCCCGAGCGAAGCGAGGCCCGTGCAGTAGGGCTGGGCGCTTGCTGGGCGAGGCCGGAACCCAGAGTCTTCAGGCAGCACGTCGTTCCGGGCTACGTTGTGGTGCTCTCGCGTGCAGCACGGGCTTGCTGGTGGCGTAAAGCGCTGCGCGGCTCCCACCAGTGAATCGCGGCGCTAAATGGTGTTCTTTTCGCAGCGCTTGGTGCACTCACGGCCGGCGGCACCGCATCGGCCTTCAGATGGTTCGCCTTTGGAGCTCGCGGTACACCGTTGTTCGGGACACACGGAACAGCTCCGCCAACTCAGCCTGCGTGTGCTCCCCGGCGTCGTGCAGTGTCAGAAGATGCTTCCGCTGTGTCTTGGACAGTTTCGGCTGCTTGCCTTTCAGCCGCCCCTTCGCCTTGGCGACCGCCATTCCCTCGCGAGTGCGCATCCGGATCAGGTCCGCCTCAAACTCGGCCACCATTCCCAGGACATTGAACAGCAGCCGGCCTACCGGATCAGTTGGATCATGAGTGCTGCCGCCGAGACTGAGCACTACCCCCTTGGCCGTCAGCTCGTGGGCTATATCCCTGGCATCGGAAAGAGAGCGTGCCAAACGGTCGAGCTTGGTCACCACGAGCGTATCGCCGCCCCGGCACGCCGCCATCGCTTCACGGAGCCCAGGGCGCACCCGGTTCGCTCCCGTCAGTCCGTGATCGACGAAGATCTGGGCCTCATCTACACCCAGGGCAAAGAGGGCATTGCGTTGGGCGGTCAGGTCCTGGTCGTTCGTCGAGACCCGGGCATAGCCGATCTTCATTCCAGTCATAAGGAACATGGTTGCAGTAATCCCCCCGTCACCGTGCATATTATCGTGCGGGTCTTACGACCAACGAGAGTGCGAGGTCGATGCCGCTGTCCGGTGAGGTCTGCCGGTCGGTGAGTTGGATGAAGTTACTGGAGGGGCTACGGCTCAGGAGGCGCAACAGGAGAGTTTGGAGACATCAGTGGTGAAGGACTGGGCGGCGATCTTGATCCCCTCGGCCATGGTCAGGTACGGGCTCCACAGGTTCGCCACCTGCTCCACGGTCATCCCGGCTTCCAGGATGTAGACCCCGGCGGCGGCGAGGTCACCGGCGTCCTTCGCGACGGCGGTGATTCCCACAATCCGCCCGGTGTCCGCGTCCGCGACGATCTTGATGAAGCCGCGGGTGTCCCTGTTCACCAGGGCCCGGGGCACGTACTCCAGGGGCAGGACCCGGCATTCGCACCGGATACCGGCCTCGTTGGCTTCCTTGTCGGTCATCCCGACCGCGGCCAGGGCCGGGCTGGTGAAGGTGACCCGGGGCAGGTGCCGGTAGTCGACCTCGCGGCCGGCGTTGTTGAAGGCGTTCTCCACCACCAGGGAGCCGTGGGATGCTGCGACGTAGACGAATTCGCGGTGTCCGGTCACGTCTCCGGCGGCCAATATCCTGGGATTGGTGCTGGCCAGCCGGCTGTTGACCAAGATCTCGCCGCCGTCCCCGGTTTTCACGCCGACCGCGGACAGGTTCAGGCCGTCCGTGACCGGGCGCCTTCCCGTGGCGACGAGCAGCCTGGCGGCCCGGAATTCCTCCTGGCCGCCGGAGGCGGCCGCGGTCGCAACGATCCCGCGGGTGGCCGGATCCGTACGTACGGAGGACACGGCCGCCCGGCGGACGACGCGGATGCCCTCGTCGGCGAAGACGCCCATCAGGGCGCGGGAGGCTTCGGGTTCCTCGGCCGAGGCCAGGCGGGAGCGGACCAGCATGGTGACCTTGGACCCGAGCCGGGCGAAGAGCTGGGCCTGTTCCAGGGCCACGTACCCGCCGCCGAGCACGAGCAGGGAGTCGGGGACCTCCTCGAGTTCCATCGCGGTGGTGGCGGTCAGGTAGTCCGTGTCTGCCAAACCCTCGATCGGGGGCGCCCACGGAGCCGACCCAGTGGCCACCAGATAGTGCGCGGCCCTTACGGACTCCCGCATCCCGTCCTGTCCGGTGATTTCCAGGACGGGATCGTCCTGGGTGCCGGTGAACACGGCATTGCCCTGGCGCAGCTCCCAGCCATAGTCCGCGATCAGGTCCACGTACTTATCCGAACGCATCGTCTCCACCAGGGAACGCTTCCCACCGATCAGCCCGGCCATGTCCACCGGCCCGGCTGAGGTGCTGATGCCGGGGAACCGGCCTGCTCCGTCCAGGGCAACTTGCCTGGCCTCTGCCGCGGCCAGGAGTGCCTTGGACGGCACGCAGCCGGTGTTCACGCACGTGCCGCCGACGGTGGAGCGCTCGATCATCAGGACGCGTTTGCCCAGGTTGGTCGCCCGGATCGCGGCCGCGAATGCTCCGCCGCCCGATCCGATGACGGCCAGATCAAAATCAGGTGTTGGTTCAGACATGGAATCCTCCAAAGTCGTACAGCAGCGACGTCCCGAAATACCCGTAACAGTGCCTCGTATATGGTTCTGCCCCAGTCTGCACCTTCCACCGAGGGGGAAGGTCAAGAGGCTGACTCCGCTCTCCCGGCCCGGGGCGCCACCCGCGGGTTCCTACCCCCTGTTGACCTTCCACTAAACTGGAAGGTCAAGGAGGAACCCCCCGGGGACGAGAGGTGCATGATGCTTATCGGCGAAACTGCCGCAGCCGCGGGCATGACGGCCAAGACCCTGCGGTTCTACGAGGACCGCGGCCTATTGCCGGCCGCCGACAGGGCACCGAACGGATACCGCGACTACGCCCAGGAAACAGTCAGCCGGCTGGAATTCATCCGCCGCGGCCGCACGGCCGGACTGACCCTTGCCCAGATCGGTGACATCCTCTCCGTCCGGGACATCGGCCAGGCCCCCTGCGTACACGTCCGGGATCTGCTGGCCAAACAGCTCCGCGACCTCGACGCCCGGATCGCAGAACTCACGGCACTGCGTGCAACCGTTGCCGAATTTCATGACGCCGCGGCCGCCGGGGACCCTGCAGCCTGCGACCCCGAACGCATCTGCAGCTACCTCTAAACCCGACCAGATCCCGACGCTCCTCCTGTGTGACTGCTAGTTCGGATTGGCGGTTTTTTCGCAGCTCGGTTTGGCGGTTTTAGCTAATTCCTATGACGAGGGTTGATGTCAGTTTCAGAAGTCGACTGCACGGAATAGCAGAAGGCGTCTGCACCATTCCCGGGTGCTGTGCGTTGGCCGGGCTGGCGGTTGACCGAGGAGCGCGTCAGCCCCGGCAGCTGCGAACAGGAGGCCTCAGCTGCCGGAGATATGTCATATCCCCATCGCTGGGAGGGCCTGCTTCCGAGGATGGAGGCCCTCCGGGGAACACCAGTCATCATCCAACCGGAACGGGCACGCCGGGGTGCTAGGGTTTTTTCATCCACACGGGTGCCCTAATGCAGGGGCTGAGATCGGGCTGATGCAGCCTGCGACCGTTGAACCTGTCCGGGTCATGCCGGCGAAGGAAGTAGGAAACCACTGATGAACGCCATGAATTCACATTCGCTCGCGTACGCCCGCGACCCGGAACACGGCATTAGCGTCCCTGTCACGGAGATCGCCTTGGAGGACTCTCCGAACGGGGTGAAGAATCCACCGTTCACGGTGTACCGGACGGCCGGGCCCGGCAGCGATCCGGTAATCGGCCTGGAGCCGTTCCGGTCCGAATGGATAGAATCCCGGGGCGACACCGAGCCCTACGGCGGACGGGAACGGAACCTGCTCGATGACGGCAAGTCCGCCGTGCGCCGGGGTGCCGCGTCCGCGGAATGGAAGGGCGCGCAGCCGGTGCCCCGCCGCGCCCTCAACGGCAAGACGGTCACCCAGATGCACTACGCCCGCCAGGGCGTGATCACGCAGGAGATGCGGTTCGTGGCAGTGCGGGAGAACTGCGACGTTGAACTGGTCCGCAGTGAGGTGGCGGCGGGCCGGGCCATCATTCCGAACAACATTAACCACCCTGAATCCGAGCCGATGATCATCGGCAAGGCGTTCCTGGTGAAGATCAACGCCAACATCGGCAACTCGGCCGTGACCAGCTCCATTGCCGAGGAAGTGGACAAACTGCAGTGGGCCGCCCAGTGGGGCGCAGACACGGTGATGGACCTCTCCACCGGCGATGACATCCACACCACCCGTGAATGGATCATCCGCAACTCCCCCGTCCCGATCGGCACGGTCCCGATCTATCAGGCGCTGGAGAAGGTCAACGGCGAGGCCAATGACCTGACCTGGGAGATCTACCGGGACACCGTGATCGAGCAGTGCGAGCAGGGCGTGGACTACATGACCGTCCACGCCGGCGTGCTGCTGCGCTACGTGCCGCTGACCGCAAACCGGGTGACCGGGATCGTCTCCCGCGGAGGGTCCATCATGGCCGGTTGGTGCCTGGCCCATCACCAGGAGAACTTCCTCTACACCCACTTCGATGAACTGTGCGAAATCTTCGCCAAGTACGACGTCGCCTTTTCCCTGGGCGACGGCCTGCGGCCGGGGGCGACCGCGGATGCCAACGACGCCGCACAGTTTGCCGAACTAGACACCCTGGCGGAGCTGACCAAGCGCGCCTGGAAGTACGACGTGCAGGTCATGGTCGAAGGCCCGGGCCACATCCCCTTCCACCTGGTCCGGGAAAACGTCGAACGCCAGCAGGAACTCTGCGACGGCGCCCCGTTCTATACCCTCGGCCCACTGGTGACCGACATTGCCCCCGGCTACGACCACATCACCTCGGCCATCGGCGCCACGGAGATCGCCCGCTACGGCACCGCGATGCTCTGCTACGTCACGCCCAAAGAACACCTCGGGTTGCCGAACAAAGATGACGTCAAAACCGGCGTGATCACCTACAAGATCGCCGCCCACGCCGCGGACCTCGCCAAAGGCCACCCGGGCGCCCACGAACGCGACGACGCCCTGTCCAAGGCACGGTTCGAGTTCCGCTGGCGCGATCAGTTCGCCCTTTCCCTGGACCCGGAAACGGCCGAATCCTTCCACGACGAGACCCTGCCCGCCGAACCGGCCAAGACCGCGCACTTCTGCTCCATGTGCGGTCCCAAGTTCTGTTCCATGCGGCTCTCCCAGGACATCCGCGACCAGTTCGGAGGCATGTCCGAACAGGAAGCCATCGCAGGAATGGAGGCCAAGTCCACCGAATTCCTCGAATCCGGCGGGAAGGTCTACCTGCCCGAACCGGTTCTGCCCAGGAGCTAGGAGCGGGTCCGGCCAGGGCCGGTCCTTCGTGGCCGGTCCTGGCCGGACCTGAACACCGCCGACTAAGAGGCCTGTTCGAAAGGGCCGTTGAAGCCCTCACCGCCGGGACCGGCCCCATCCAGCAACGACTGGCCGACGCGTACGTCTGGCTGACCGCCGACCGGACCCGGCCGCGCTCAATCCGCGTCCGCTTAATCGTGATGCTCCTCTACCTCACCTCACCCCCCAATCTCAAGCCTGCCTCGATCGTTCGACGTTCTCAGAAACGAAGGATTTCAAGAACGCCTTGAATCGAGAAAGGCGGCGCTTGCCGTGAGGCGCCGGAACAGCGCGCCGTTCTGCGGGAAACCGCCGTTGTGATGAGAAGCCCCGCCCCGGCGGGGCGGTTCTCACAAATAATTCTCGAAACTGTACAGTCGAGCCAGGAGTCCGAATCGAGTTTTGAGAAGAGAAACCCATATGGCGGCACACCGTATCGGCTATGCCAGAGTGTCTACGCGCGACCAGAACCTTGATCTGCAGTTGGCTGCCTTAAATAGTGCAGGATGCGATCGCATCTTTGAAGACACAATGAGCGGCACCAAGGCCGGCCGCCCCGGTCTAGCCAAGGCCCTGGAAACACTCCGTGAGGGAGACACTCTCATTGTGTGGAAGCTGGACCGTCTCGGCCGTAGCGTGAAGGACCTCCTGGATTTCGCCGGAGGCCTGAACGAGCGCGGAATTGGTTTTGTCAGCCTTACCGACTCGATCGACACCACCACCGCCTCCGGACGCTTCTTCTTCAACGTGATGGCATCCCTGGCCCAGATGGAACGCGAGCTCATGGTCGAACGCACACAGGCGGGCCTCCAGGCAGCGCGCGAACAGGGCCGGGTCGGCGGACGAAAGCGTGTAATGACTGAGGCCAAGATCCGCTCAGCTCGGAAGCTCCTCAGCCAGGGAACGCCGCCCAAGGAAGTTGCCGCCAGCCTCGGGGTCTCGGTGCCCACGCTTTACCGCTGGGTCCCGGCCACGAGCCCTGAAGCAGTTGCAGTCCCGTAGCTCGGCCTTTGGTGCAGACGACTGTTGAAAAAATGCGTGACTGTGCAGACCACTTCTGAAACTGACAAACGTAGCGGCGCGTTTCCTGGGCACGGTGATCGATCGGCTTACGGGTGAGTCTGCTGACACGATCCGGCATGCGAGACCTTGGTGCTGCCCTGTCCGTGACTTGCAAGCTCAGGTCCTCGATCCAGTACCAATCGGTCTCAACTGTGGCAACACCTTGGAGGGCCTATCGGGCGCCATCCAAGGCGGCAGCGGCGTGGCTTCAAAGAGTGCAGACACCATCGGGACCAGAATCGGACGAATGGACGACGAACAGCCGGTAACACTTGTGGCGAGCAGATTCGAGGAATGGGCGGACCACTATGCCCGGTTCGCCGCGGCGATCCTCGAATTGCTCCCCGAAGCCCACTGCGAACACATTGGTTCGACTTCCGTGCCCGACCTGCCGGCGAAAGATGTCATAGACGTGATCGTTGGGGTCAAGGTTTCGAGCGTTCAAAATGCAGCCCGGGCGCTGAAAATGGCGGGGTTCGACCTCGAGGGGATGAAGCCCGGCCATTGCTGGCTCGCGTGGCCAAACCGCCGCCATCGGGAATCCGTGGTGCACGTCCTCGCATTCGAAGGCACCGAATGGTCTGCACGCATCGCATTCCGCGACCTACTCAGAGAAGATCCGGCGGCCCGAGCCGAATACTTTGAGGCCAAGAAAACCGCAGCCGACACAGCCTCGGGCTGGAGTGACTACACGGCTGCCAAATACCCCACCGTCGCGCGCCTTCTAACTCGGACCAATCCGGACACCGCCTGAACTGCCTGCCCCGGCAACGAGGGGTGGGGCTGGTTTCGCGGTGGCGTAAAGGGTGTTTAGCTGGCGGTAGAGCGTTCGGGCGACGTAGCGCTTGAGGGATCTGCGGATTTCGCGGTAGCTGCGACCTTCTTGGGTGCGTTTGGCGACGTAGTCCCGTGTTCCGGGGTCATGGACCATCCGGGTCATGGTGATGGTGTGCAAAGCACGATTGAGGCGCCTATCACCGCCCCGGTTCAGCCTGTGCCGGACAGTGTTACCGCTTGAGGCCGGCAAGGGACTCACCCCTGCCAGAGAGGCAAAGGCAGCTTCGCTGCGAACCCTTCCTGGATGCGACCAAGCTGTCAGGACAGCAGCGACCGTGACAGCCCCGGCACCCACCATCTCCAACAGCGGCGCAGCCGGGCTTTCCTGGATCAGCTCAGTCATGCGCTTCTGATTAGCCGCCAGCTGAGTGGTCACCTCGAGAACGCGGCGCGCCAACCGAACCGCTTCCTGCCGAGCGATCGCTAGTTCCATCTGCTCCTGCCGGTCCCGCCATCTGGTAATCGTGGCGATCTGGGCGGGAACCAGAGGCTTGCGGGCGTCGACTCCAAGGTCGTGTGCCCGGAGTAAGGCGATAAGCGCATTGACATTCATTGTTCGTTCCCGGGTCAACTGATCCCGTGCCGCACTCAGGATCCTGAGTCCGGCACGGGCTCCTTCATCCCGGCGCGGAACCCGGAGTTGGGACTCCTCCAAGCCAAGGACAGCGGCTCCGATGGCGGTAGCGTCCAACGGGTCCGATTTGCCCAGCCCCCGACGGCCTCGGGCGTTCATCCGTGGAGCTTCGGCGACGTCGTAGCCGGCGTCGGTTACCGCCCGGGCCAGACGCGCCCCATATGAGCCGATACCCTCGACGGCCCATAGACAGGCCATATCCCCGTCTGTCCTTCGGCCTACCCAGGCAAGTGCGCGGGAAATCCCTGCCGAGGTGGTCGGGAACTGCTCGCACGCAACCTGTCGCTTAGTGCTGGCCTCGATGATGGCGTAAGTGTGGGTCCGGGCGTGACAGTCCACGCCGATGACGAACGGGCGGGTCTGCGAAACGATAGTCAACGCACCACCCTCCTTCCTTTCGAACGGGCAAGAACGGCCGCAGCACGGCCGGCGCCGGACCTGGGAAGAGTCACCTCGAGGCAAAACTGTGATGAGCCACAACCTCCAAAGGCTGGGCAAGCTTCTAATCAAGCCACCGACGTGGGACAGGTCAGCGCCGGCCGCTCCACCCAGCGCGGACAAATCGGGGGAAACGCACCCTCGAGGGGCAATTGTTTTTTCGAGTCACGCACCAGGCAGAACGACCGGCATCAACACTGCCAGCTAGTCCCAGACCAGCCATGTAAAGACTCACAGTTGTTTTTTGGCTGCTGGCGGAGCTTGCGGAGCTGTGCCCGACGGAGGCCTGTCTACCGAAGGCAAGGGGCGGGAAATTCCCGGAGGAAATAAGCGACGAAGGAGCGCCGCAGGGAACTTCCCGCACCGCAGGCCCCGGAGGAACGGAGGGGCTAGACGGGCCGGAGCGGGCACGTACGATCCGAAGGACAGCAGCCAAAAAACGTCGAAGACGTCGGAACAGGGCCAGGGCAGCCGGAGCTCTGCGACGGCGGCACTGGACCCAACAGCCGTCCGCGCCAGCGGACGACCAATAACTGGTTGGAGCGCAGCGGAAGCCGGTCCCTCCCCGGACGCCGCGGCACCCGCCCGGTTCCCTTCTTCGACGCGAATCCTCGTGGCAGGATGAGCCCCATCATGGACAGACTGCTGCGGAAGGCCCCGTACCCGGAGTGGGTGCTGATGTACCGTCTCGGGCTGGGCCGGGACCGCATCGCCGCCCTTGTCCGCGCCGCGCCAGCGACCGTCGGCTACCACCTGCGCGTAGCCCGGTGCCAGGATCCCCAGCTGGAAGCGGCGCACCGGGCCGCACTGGCAGCGCCGTCTGCGGCCGCCGTGGCACGAATGGAAGAAGTCATCGCCTGGGTCACCGCGGCGGGCAGACTGCCGCGCGGCCGTTCGAACGACCAGGCAGAGCGTTCCATGGAGGCATGGATCAGGCAACGCCGCAGCGATGCGGCCGCCGGGACACTTCACCCCTCCTACCGGGACGGGCTGGCCCGGATCCCCGGCTGGAACACCAACGCCAGGACAGCCGCAGACGAAGCACGCTGGCATGCCAGGCTGGCAGAGCTGGTGCGCTACCGTGCCGAGGGCAACGACTGGCCGCGCCACCGCGAATACGACACCGAGGAGGAGCGCGTCCTCGGGGTGTGGACGCACGGCCAGCGCCAGAAGTTCAGGGAAGGCACCCTCTCCCCCGGCAAGGCCGCCCAGCTCGACGCTGCAATCCCGGGCTGGCAGCAAGGAAGAACGAGGGGCCGCGCTGCGCGCCCCTAACCGAGCATGCGCCCCGGTTGTGCCCATTGGGGGCAGGTGGAGCCCTCCGCACAGCTCAGAGCTGTCCCCACTGGCGTGCAACCGGGCCCTTCGAACGCACTGGCGAAGATTGTCGTAGGGGTGGCCCATAATTAGTTCAGCGGTCGGAAGCGGCCGCTTTTTCGTGGCGTGTCTATTCGAACATATGTTCTAAAGTGGTGGTATGGGACCGGAGCAGGCAAGCCGGCTGCAGGCGCAGTACGCGCGACGAGCCGGCCCGATAGGGCTGACGGTGGAAGAGCTCGACTTCGAGCACTTCCCCGTCAAGAACGGCTTCCCCGGCATCCCGGTGAGGGCCTGGATCCGGTTCCCGAACTGCGCGGAACTTGTCGACGGCGAGGTCTACGCCTGGACGGCGAAGGCCGCCGAAGTGATGTGGAAGGACGGTCCGATCACGTATCGGACCTGGGTATGGAGTTCGGCGGTCACCCGCCGGCAGGACAGGATGACCAGGAATTTGGGAGAGCGCGTAAACCGTGACAGCAGTAGCGACTGAAACAACTCTGGACGTCGAGGTCGACGTCCGCTTTACCGCGGCCGGCGCTCCCCTGGCCGTCAGGTTCGACGGCCGTATCTGGGCCGTGGGCGCAGACCCGGTCCACTGGTTCGCCAGGAACGACTGGTGGAACACCAGGCGGACCGCGGCAGTGGGCACAGGCGACGTCGTAAGCGTCGAATACTGGCGGGTGCAGGTACGGCTGGGGACCAACTCCGCGCTGCGGCGCGATCCTCTGGCAACCCAATGGTTGCTTGAGAGCATCAGCGACTAGGTAAGAGCCAGTCGTGCCAGCTCACACCATTCCTGCACAAGCCTGGGACGACATTCGGGCTGAGTTCACCCTGCCTGCCCTCGATCAGGTTCGCCGCCGGCTCTCCGAGCTGATGGAAGACCCCGAACCCATCATGCGTCAGCTCGTGCGGGTCTTCATCGGAGAAGGGACGTACTGCCCAGGCTTTCAGTTCCTCCCGGGAGGGCAGCTCCAGCCCGTCGTCACAACACTGTTCCAGCGGGCCATGGAGCTGAAGACGCCACATAACTACTTCACGCTCTGGATGGCCACGCCCTCCCGGGCTCTGGCCGGGACCCGTCCCGTCGACCAGCTGGAGAAGGACCCCGCTCCCCTGCTCCGGGCGCTGGAATCCCACCGCTGGGACTAGGGGCCGGCCCTTGACGGGGCCGGCCGCGTGCGTAGCGTTGTCTAGAGGGTCTTTGTTAGGACGGCACCTTTCCTGCTCTCTAGTGCTGGTAACGACCCACTTGTTATGAGCCCAGCCGAAGAGTCGTGGCCGAGTCCCGTTGGTCAAGATCAGAGATTGAACCAAGCTGACGGTGTATTGTTCGTCGTGCCATAAGGCTTGCCATACGTCAGGCGTGAAATCTCATTGAACAACAGGTTGTATGGAACGCCTGCATCCTGGCGTGCCTCCAAATCATAGGTCCCACCGCAATTGCACCCATATCTCATGCAGGCATGTGCACCTTATGACGTGCATAAAAGACTGCCTACATGTCCATGAACCTTCCAACCCTTGCTCAAGCAGGTAAACGAATAGGTGGCGAAGCCTTGCACCCCACCGGATCTACAACTGTGCATCCAACCCGTGTCAATGCCGGATCTCAAACGAGTACTCGCGTAGCTTTGACGGTAGGAACATCCGCCTTCCAGCACGTAGGAGAACAGCCGGCCGATGGCACGATCACTGCAAGCCTCAGTACCAGCGAAGTCTCGAGAAACGCGGGCAATCGACCGTGTGATATCTCTGGCGAACGGTAAAGGGGGAGTGGGTAAGACCACCACCGCGGCCAACGTAGGCGGATATGTAGCCTTGGCCGGTTCCCGGGTTCTAATGGTCGACCTCGACCCCCAAGGCGACCTCGCCCGGGATCTCGGGTACGAACGGCAGAGCGGACGCGAACTATTCCATGCACTCGTGGCCGGTACAGCACCATTGATTCTCCGCGACGTAAGGGAGAACCTGGACGTCATCCCCGGTGGCCAGGACCTCGAAGACATTCAGGGCCTTATGGTTTCGAGGTCCAACCGATCCGATGCGGGCGACTTCGGGGACATGCTTTACACCGTGCTCGCACCTCTGGCAGACGACTACGACCTCATCTTGATCGACACGCCGCCAGGGGAGCGCATTCTCGTTGAGGGTGCCTTCGCTATCTCGAGCGCCGTTGTGATTCCTACGCGTTCAGATGATGCCAGCATCGACGGTGTTGAACGCATTGCCCGTCGCTTCATGGCCGTCAGAGACCGTAACCCGAACCTGCAATTGGCCGGCATAGTTCTGTTCGGCGTTGGGCCCCGTTCTCTGCGGCTGGAGCGCAGCGTGAGAGAGACGCTCGAGGAAATGCTTGGCACCGTCGCTCCGGTCTTCGAGACTCGAATCCGGAACTTGGAGAGCGCCAGTGCGGACGCGCGTCGGAAGGGCTTACTGTTCCACGAGCTGGAGGGTGCGGTCACGGACGCTCAAAAAAATCGGTTGAAAGCCCTCAGAGCCGGAGAAAAGCCCGCCGACGGATTCTTCTCCCGCAACGCCGGAGGACTGGCCGAAGAGTACGAGCAGCTGACCGGGGAGATTCTGGCTCGTCTCAACGACATCGAAAGCGGTAACCAAGCATGAGCGGTCGGCCTAACCTTTCCGGTGCATTCGCCCCAGCGCCGGCTCCAGCCCGTGGCGCAGCTTTGCAGGGCTTACTGGCCCCGAAACGGCGAGGGAACGTCGGTCAAACTACTGAACAGGTCAATCAAGCCGTAAAGCCTGAACGACGGGAGGAAGCGACGGCGCCGAAATCCGGCCGGGTTCTTCCAACTCCCGCGGCGGACCCAGACTCCAATGGTATTGACACACTCGAACTGACCTCTAAGCAAAATGAGAGCGTTAGGCCTGAGTCCGAACGGGTGTCTACCGGTCCTCAAACAAGTCCATCACCCGGCAGACAAAGGTCGGAGTCCACGCAAGGTGCATCCCAGGCGAAGAAGGCATCCGAAACGGTTTCAGGAGGGCTTCGCAACGTCGGAGTCTACCTACCGCCAGCCTTGCTAGCTGTTGTAAAGGATGTCGTTCACCAAGCACGGACGACTTACGCGGACCTGCTCATCGATGCATTTGAGGCATTGGATGAAGACACGATTTCGAGCGAGTTCGCGGTCGAAACAGTGATGTCGAGCTCTGGCATGCCGCGACGCGCGCCTCGAAAGAGGGGAGAGGCCGGTATTCAGATTCAGCTTCGGCTCGACGGACTCCAAGTCGCCTGGCTTGATGAGAAGGTCGTAGAAATGGGGGCTCCGTCGCGGAGCGCCCTTGTATCGGCAGCTCTCAAGCTCCACGTGCATGGAAATCTCGCCAAGGAGTGAAAAACGCGTCACGCTGATCCCGAGCACTAGCTTCCTATAGGTCCTATGGCATGGGTTATGGCACGAGATCGCAGACTGCGAAGGTCCTTGAGCAAGGGAAAGGCTTGAGGCACGGCTCTTCCATCTACGCCCCTAGCTAGCTCTGCCGAAGGCGATATCCGGCAGTGACCACTCGTCCGGTGGCCCTTCAAACTCATGCCAGGGGTAGTCCTCGCCAGGTGAGAGGAGCTCGGCGACGGTATTCACGTGCTTGGCCAACCATTCGCGCCAGATAACCCGGTCCTGGCGGTACCGCTGGAGCTGTGCGGCGACGGCTTCAAGCACCCCGAACTGTTCTGCGAGCTGCCTCAGCGAAGTCGATGCCACGATCGACCAGAATCTGCCGGCGTCCCGTGACAGCAGATTCCAGGCGGCAAGGATCTCGAGCGCCTCGTTTACTGTCGACCGGGAAAGCCGGGTGACTCGCACAATCTCGGTAGTGGACATGGCGGGGGAGTGCTCGAGGGCCTCGTAGACGAACGCGGCCGGTAGACCAAGTTCTCTGAAGACCGGGCGGAGGGCGTGAATCTTCCCCTTCTGCCAAGGGGCGTCCTCTGCGGCGGCTTTCAGCTCTTCGGGGACAGTCAGCATATACAGATCACCCTTCGTACCTCGTGCTTCCTCGACAAGGATAATCAAGGGCTCCCTCTCGCTGCGCAGCGCCTTCAGGTGGAGCGCAACCGTGGTGTGGTCGAGTCCGGTGGCCACGGCAAGGGACCGAACTCCGAATTCGATAAACCGCGAGGCGGTCATATGCGCTGCCTCACCCAATGCTCTGAGCACCATCCTGCGTGCCAGTCCCGTCCTTGATTCTTGGTAGTTCACCTCCCTGGTTCGAAGCGCATTCCGCCAGGTCCGGATGAACCGATGCTCGGCATCGGGATTTGCAGTTATGCCGTGCCCCTTGATTAGTGGGGGCTGTGTAGGGGGCTGGCTTGTGGGGGATTTACGGACATTGTGATTCGTTTCGGCAGCGGCGTTCTTTTTCAGGTAAGCGACGGCGTTGGTCCAGTCGCGACGGAGCGCCGGCATGCGGTGCTTGGACGAGTACCGGGCATAGAAGGATGCGAGTCCGGGCCAGGTCCCTTGCATCATGCGGCGTTCGACGTCGACTAGCTGGAGGCCAGCGGCCGCGGCGCCCGTGACGATTGCCTGGCGGGCATCCGAGTCGGTTGCGTACCGGTTGGTGTCGTAGAGGCCGGTCTGTGCCATGAGCTGCATAGGGCGCGACATCCGGCCAACGGGGGCGCCCAGGGCGGGCGCCTCTGCGGTCTTGTCGGCCGTTGAGTCGAAGACTTCTTCAAGGCGGAGAGCCCGCACGGCGTTGATCTCCCGCGTCAGGTCGGCGATCATTGCGGCCCAGACCTTTGGTGCGTTGGGCCGGCGGGCAACGTCGTAGGCCCTGGACAAAGGCATCGCGAGTTCCTGATGGCCGCCGCGCTTGTGCGGGGAGCCGGGGGTGCGCATGCAGCCGTGGAGGAGGTTCTGATGCGGGGTCTTGTCCAGGGTCCGGTACCGGACGCCCAGCGCCTCGACAAGATCACGCGCTTCAGAGAAAGTGACCCGCTGAGCGAGCGGGATGTAGACGTGCCGGCCACCGTTGGGGGAGTAGTCCTCGATCCAGCGTGCGCCAACTGAGTGCAGCCAAGTTTGGACGGAGCGGACGTCCTTCTGTACCCGGTCGACGCCGGCTACCGAGGAATCAAAGTCAAGGAAAATCGCCGCGCACGTGCCGTCTTTGCCGAAAATTCGGACCGCAGCAGGAAGGGTAGGGAGAGTGCCGCTGAGGGTGCGTTCGTGCTTCTGGGGGTAAGTCTTGCCTGCATCGCGGGACAGCCGGACACGGGGCTGTCCGGCAAGGAGAGGTGCCAGGGCGGCCCAGGCTTGAGCGGCGCCACAAGCGGCGGATGGGTCTCGCGACACGCCATCCCCGTTTTGGGCTGGCAGCACGCGACTGTGCTGTTGTACGATGATAATATTCCTGTCGAGGGAATGACTAAGGACCGATCCTGCAAGATCGGTTTGAAATACAAGGGAAGTCCTGTGAAGGACTTTCATTCGATCTACGATCTGTTCGCCGGCAAGCTTCCCGGATCGTGGATCTTCAGCTTCGAAGGCCCGCCTAGTGCGGGCCTTCTTCTGTTAAGAGGCTATTCGAATCGGCAGTTCCTCCTGATGCGCGAAGTGATCCAGCAACGCCAGATCTTCGCGCAGGGAACGGTCTACGGCGGAGGAAACGTAGTCAGTGACAGTCATGCCCTTGGCGGCAGCGATCATCTGAACGTCCTCCGCGGTCTTAGCCTGCGTGCGGAAGCCAATGTATTTGCGGAGTCCCTTACTGGGCCGCCCGCCTCCACGATTGATTACTGCGCTCATGGTCATGTCCTTTGAATCTCGCACGACCTACGGTCGTGGCTGCTTCATCGCTGGTGCTACTGCAGTCGATCGCCCTGAGTTTCTGTTTACAGCTATCAACTGTGTCGAAACTAGCACCGCCCTTCCAAGCATCCGGGGATTTGTTTACAGAAAACGCCCCCGCGTGTCGCGTCTTGTTGCTGCACCGCGTTCCTCCAGGGTCAAGGTTGCTCGGACGGCTGGGCGCATAGGCCGTGAACCACTATACTCAAACCTTGGACATGTCTAAGGTTACACATGGTGCGGGTGCTCTATCTTGAGCTCTGACGTCCAGGCTGGGTTCAGCCTTGTCGCACCTGTGGCCTCTTTTGCTGGAGTTTGATTCGATGCACAAAAGCCGAGTAGAAAGCCTCAAGCGCCAGGGGACGCTCAGCCGCAGCCAATACGAAGAGATCTATCGACGCTTCGTCCTTTTCGACCTGGCCGAGGACATGGATCTGGGATTCTTCCTCGCGTACTATCGCAACTTCTCCATCCCTTCGCTGGCTGGAACGCTGGCCGCTACCGGGGAGATCCGCTCACGTCCTCAAAAGCGCTCCTACGACACAGCGATTGTCATCTACGAAATCATCGCTGGCGGCCTCGACAGCGAACGGGGCGCCGCCATGGTGGCACTCTTGCGCAATGTCCATAGGGGAGTGCCTGGCAGCAACGAAGACTTTGTTTATGTCCTGATGACAATGCTCGTCGTTCCCGTCCGGTGGGCCGACCGCCATGCCTGGCGGGCATCTCTGGAAACCGAGAAGCAAGCCGCAGTTGATTTTTTCTCAGACCTCGGAGAACGCATGGGTCTTCGGAACATACCACGCGACTTCGCTGGTGCCGCCGCGTTCCTGGACGACTACGAACGGCAGAATGTGGCGGCGAGCCCGGCCGGGCTCGGACTCATGGACTCTACGCTGGGTGTTCTTCGGGGCCGGCTTCCTAAGCCCCTCCGGCCGGCCACTGAAACTCTCCTATCTTCGATGCTGGACGATCCGCGTCAATCCGCGGCCTTGGGCCTGCCCCGCCCCAATCCCGTCGTCAAGACCGTCCTAAGCGGTTTACTGAGATTGAAGTCAACCATCACGGCGGTTCGCCCGCTGAGGCAGACCCCGAGGTTCCGGCCCGGTCTCTCCGGATCGTCGCAGTATCCCTCGGGGTACGTGCTGGAGGATCTGGGTCCGGGGAAATCATGACCCCGCTGCTGATGCCGAGCTACGTCGCGACGGTTCAGTCGACCATTGCGCAGCTCGACCTGCCCGAGAAGCTGACGCTGGACGCTCTCAGGGACGCAGTATCGTCCCGAAGAGCGAGGAAGCTCGTGGTCCGCCGAACCGAAGAACTTGCCGGAAGCCCGGTATGCGCCATGACCTACTGCAACGCAGCGGTCGATCTGATCCTCTTCGCCCCCGCCGATGAGCGCCGGCGGGAAGATCATTTCGTGTGCCACGAATTCGGACACCTCCTCCTGGGCCACCATGACCAGACCCGCGGAAACGTCGCGCGCCCGATGCCACTCCTGGGCGCTTCGATGGTCACTAACCAATTGCAGGTCGACGCCTCGGAGCCCAGGCTACTGGGCCGTCGAAGGTCGGCCAGCTGCGCCACCTTCACGGTGTCCGAGGAGAAACGTGCGGAGACTTTTGCGGACATCGTGATGGACAGGATGTGGCGCGCTCATCTGCGGCCACTCGATGAGCCATCCAGGTTTGCAGAGGTATTCGGATGACGAGCATCGTGGTTGCGGTCAGCCTAGGGATTTTGACCTTGCTCAGGCTCTCCGGTCTCTGGAACCGGCCGGCACGGCCAGCTTTTTTGGCGTCGGCTTTCGCGACAGCCGGTTTTACGCTGTACATCGAACCTGTCTACATTTTCGTGGACTCGCTCACAGGCAACCGAAACTTCGCCGGCCTGGTCCTCTCCTTGTGTGTCCTCGCCGCGTTCGCCCAGCTTTACACTGCCGTAACGAACGCTGCCGGGCCGCCCTCGGGGCAGCAGAGTCTGCGTAAGGAGCGGCGCCACAGGGCCGCCTGGATTGCCTCATCGCTCATCGTCGTGGTCGGCTTTTCAATCAGCGACCTACCCGTCACCAGCCCCTCACTGATCCGCACATACGGGTCCCAGCCTGGCATGACCGCGTTCCTGTTGGCCGCTTCGTTCTTCATCGCCTACACAAGCGCTAGTGTCATCCGGTCTGTGTTCGGCTATCTGAGCAAAATGTCCTCCGCCTTCCGCCTCGGATTCTTTCTTGTATGCGCCGGTTGCTTCGGCGCCATTTCGCTCCTTGCGGTCCGGTCCTTGCTGCAGCTCACCACGGACCACGCGGGACAGGAATTCTTCTCTCCGTTCTACGGCGCCGGCCAGGCTATCTCCGTCGTGTGCGTGGCTGCCGGGCTCTCCACGTCACGGCTGGTGGGGATTGCTGCAGCTACATCTGCAGCCCTGGCTGCCCGGTGGCGGCTGTTTCGACTTCGGCCGCTTTGGAAGGCCTCCACCGCCAGCAACCCACATCTGGTGCTCCATCAGGGCGGGTCGCCGGGTAAAGACATATTGAGCTCCAACCCGCATGCCGCGCTGCAGCGCCGGATCACGGAGGTGCGAGACTGCCTGCTGGTTGACTCTGTCGGTTTGGAGGATGTGTGGAACCAACATGGGTCAGCACTACTCGATGCTGAGAAATTTCTGAAAACGCCTCATACACCCTCCAGCCCCGATAGGACTGCCGCATGAACCGGAAAGACAACGCCTCTCAGAGGCGGGAGGAATTGGCTCGCCGTCTGGACCTACTTATGGACGTCGTGGTTGCGGAAGGGGGCCAGCCGTACAAGTTCGCTGACATCCAAGCTGCCCTGGCCGAGAAGGGCGTGGGCTTGTCACGGGCGCGCTGGTTCTATATGCGCGAAGGGACTGGCGCGACCGTAACTGATCCGAAGCTCCTCACCGCCCTCGCGGAGTTCTTCGGCGTCCCTCCCGCGTATTTGCTCGACTCAGACCCCTCCCTCCCGGCACGGGTGGAAGCCCAGCTGGAGCTCTTGAAGGCCATGAGAATCGCGGAAGTCCGCAGCTTCGCCGCGAGGGCCCTCGGGGACCTCTCTCCCGAAGCGACCTCGGCCATCGCGAAAATCCTCGAAGAAGAGATGAAACCCAAGGACTAAATCCCTAGGGATGCCTTAGACATGTCTAAGGTTGGCTATGCTTATTGCATGACCCACCACTCGTGCAGGCTAACCCCGGCAGAGCAACGGAGCGCTACTAGTCACGCGCCGCGTCAGTTCTCCATCGCAAGCGCGTACCGCCGGAGGCTTTCTACCAGTGACTCAATGCGAGGCAGATCCGCCGAGAATGCGTGGTTCAGGCGCCCCGAACTCGGCCCGAGCACGGGCGTTTTCTTCAAAACTCCAGCGGCGGCAAGGACGCCCGCTGCCTTGCTCAGGCTTGCGGGCGAAAAGTCCTTGAGCTCGTCCGCAAGTTCGGCCCGGGTTGCCGGGACAGCTCTGGCGGCCAAGTGGTGGAGCAGGGCTAGGTTTACGCCGCTGCTGAAGACCGCCTGAGCGGTCGCTACCGACTCGTTCCAAGCGGCGTCGGCGGGCTTAACCAGTCGAGGCATATCGAACATCCTACTTGCCGCACAGTGCTGGCAGTTGAGACCTGACGCGCCATCGGGGCAATACTTAAAGTATTGCTACAATACTTTAGATAGAACTAGGGGGATCACTCGTGCAAGCCAAACCGCTCGCCATCGGCGTAGCCGTAGCTGTTCCCGTGGCCCTGCTAGGCCTAGTCTCCTCGATGCTTCTGCTCTTGGGGCCGGCGAAGCCCGCCGCTGCAGACTGCGGGTCGGCAATGTCCGTCTCCGTGGATGCCAACACCAAAGTTGCCGGCTACAGCCAGGAACAGCTGAAGAATGCCGCCTCGATCATGGGGGCGGGTAAGGCTTTGAACCTTTCCGTGAATGGTCAGATGATCGCGATGATGGTTGCCCTGGGGGAGTCAGGCCTTCGCGTTCTGGACACTGGCGATACCGTCGGCCCCGACTCCCGCGGCCTGTTCCAGCAGCGCGGCAACGGTGCGTGGGGATCCTATGAGGACCGCATGAACCCGACCACGAGCGCAACGAACTTCATGAAGGCGCTGCAGGGCGTGGCGGGCTGGGAATTGTTGGAACCGACAATTGCGGCCAACAAGGTCCAGCGCAATGCCGCCCCGTACCACTACCAGAAGTACTGGCCCGAGGCCGTGAAGCTCGTCCAGGCCCTCTCGACCTCGAAGTTCTCCCTTCAGGGAAGCGAGTGCGGGATCCCCGGCCAGTCAGGCGCCGGGAACGACTACCCGTGGAAGAACTCACCGACCTGGATGCAGGCCGGGGCCACCGCCGCCAGCACTTCTCCGCTGGGCATGTACTACCGGGAGTGCGTGGACTTTGCCCTGTGGCGGGTCAACCAGCAGATGGGCTCCACGAGTGCGCCGTTCAGGTTCCTCAACGGCAACTTCCGTCCCGATGGCCAGGGCCTGGGTTCGGCCCTGACGTGGAAGGCCGGCTGGGACGCCAAAGGCTGGCCCACCGGCCGCGCACCCAAAGTCGGTGCAGTGGTTTGGTACGCGCCCGGGGCCGGGGGAGCGGACCCCAACTTCGGCCACGTCGGCGTCGTGAAGGAAGTCAAGGACAACGGCACTTACGTCGAAGAGGGCTACAACGGCAACCCGGCCCCGGATGACCACAACTACTACACCCGAACCGTGTCCAACACGGTCCCCTCAGCCTTCCTGTACCTGCCCGTCCAAGAGGAGAAGAAGTGAAGAAGCCCCTGACCCTGATCGCGGTGGCGCTGCTGTGCGCGGCCTGCGCCCCTGCCGCCTCCACCGGGGCCGCGTCGGCATCCCCTTCCAGCGCCAGCCCCACCGCCTCCGCCCCGGTCTCATTGAGCGCCAACAGCGGCCCCCAGGCACCCGGCGGCACGGTACCGGCCACCATCGGCATCGCATGGGACCAAGCCAGCAAGGACGCAGCCGTCGACGCAGCCGAGAACGCGATGACCGACTTCGCCCGGCCCACCCTGGACGAGAAGCAGTGGGCCAACGACCTGGCCCGCTGGCTGACGCCTCAGGCCACGGCCGACTATTCCTCCGTGGACCCCTCCAATATCCCGGCCTCCCGCGTCACCGGAGCGGCCACCTTGTCCGTCGATGAGGCCAACGGCTACGGCGCGACCGCCGCCGTCCCAACGAACGCCGGGACCTACACGCTGCAGCTGCTCCGCACGGCCAAGGACGCTCCGTGGAAGGTCAACCGTCTCACCCCGCCAGCATCCTAAGCATCTCCACCTTTCCCCTTCTCACACCTAAGGAACAAGCCGATGGGTACTTCACCTACGCAAGTTATGGCCTTCCCCAGCATCAAAGCCATCGTCCGCGACAACGGCACCGCCGAGGTCGTCGTCGCGGGCAACTCCCGCATCGTTCCCGCCGGGGAATCCCTGCAGGACCTCCGCAACAACGCCCTGGCCCTGGTCGTCGGCGAAGCGCAAACGCTCCAGCGCCCCGTCCGGGCCCAGATCGAAGACCCAGAGGGCCACGGCGAACTCATCGTCCACCCGGACAACAAGATCGAATCCGTCTCCTACGAACCCCGCACAGCCCGCCGCCGTGCCGAAGCCCCCGCCACCACCCCGGAGACCGCCGCTCCCGCCGTCATCGAAACCACGCCTCTTACGGCACCGGAACCAGCCGCCAAGCCTGTCGAGACCGCACCGGTTCCCGCCGCCGTAGCCGACTCCCAGCCGGGGCCACCCGCAGCCTCGGCCCCGGCCGTAACCGAAGCTGCAGTGGAAGAACCGGCTCCGACCCGGCGCAGCCTGAAGGACACCTCCTTCCTGGTCAGCGCCCCGGTCCTCGAGCCGGCCACACAGGGCTGGCGCGGCGCCCTCACACGCCTGGGCATCCGCATGAACCCCTCCGACGAAGAACTCTCCGAACGCGAGGACATCCGCACGGTCAGCCAGCACTGGCCCGGCCCGCGCACCATCGCCGTGGTCAACCGCAAGGGCGGGGCCAACAAGACCCCCACCGTCGTCATGCTCTCGGCCATCCTCGCCCGCTACAGCGGCGCGGCCACGGTCGCATGGGATAACAACGAATCCCAAGGGACCTTGGGCTGGCGGACCGAAAAGGGTGCTCACGACCGCAGCGTGCTCGACCTGATCGACTCCTCGACCGAACTGCTGTCCCCATCCACCAACGCCGCCGAAATCGCCAAGTTCGTCCACCACCAGACGGCCGATAAATTCGATGTTCTCCGCTCGGACGAGAACGAAGAAGGCGATCACGAAGTCACCGCCGAAGAAGTCGACATCGCCCACCAGGTCCTGACCCGGTACTACCGGCTCGTTGTCATGGACTCAGGCAACACTGCCCGCGCCGCGAACTGGCGGCGCATGATCGACCACACAAACCAGCTCGTCGTCCCCGTTACGGCCATCGAGGATCGTGCCGAAGCCGCCCGGCTGACCCTGCAGACCCTCGAATCCCGCGGCGGCCACGACGCGGAGCTGGCCCGCAACGCCGTCGTGATCGTCTCCGAGTCCACGGACGCGAAACGCTCCATGAGCGGGGATGCCCTGAAGCGGGCCAAAGACGAGGCCGAACGGATCGCCAAGGGCTTCGAACCCTTCGTCCGCGCCGTCGTCCGCATCCCGTACGACCCGGCCCTGGTCAACGGACCCATCCGGTACGAAGCCCTCCAACCGGCAACCCAGCGGGCCTGGCTCGCCGCGGCCGCCGCCGTAGCCGCCGGCTTCTAACCACCCGCCCAACGGACATTCGAAAGGAGGACCCATGCAACAGACCCTGAACCCCTGGATCAGCCGCCCCGCCGTCGAGGCCGAAGCCTCAGAGCCGGAGGCACACACCCCGCCGGCGGCGGCCATCACCGCTCCGTTGCGGGGCATGGTCGAACCCGACGCCGCTGACCGACTGGGCCGCAGGACCGTCGCCGGAACCGCAGCTATCTGGGTCACCGGAGCTCACGGCGGATCCGGTGAAAGCCGGCTCGCGGAGATCCTGAACGGGGCAAGCGCGACCGGACACTGCTGGCCTGTCCCTCAGGACGGGAGCACCCCGAAGCTGCTGCTTGTCTGCCGCGCCGATATGCGCGGACTGACCGCGGCCCGCAGCGCCCTCACCCAGTGGGCGTCAGGGGCAGCTCCGGCCGTTGACCTCCTCGGCCTTGCCGTCCTGGCCGACGCCCCCGGCAAGACGCCCAAAGCCCTTCGCGACTTCGCCGCCATTGTCGGCGGCGGAGCGCCCCGCCTCTGGACTCTGCCGTGGGTCGAGGCCTGGCGGCACGAAGACACCCCCAGCGTCCCCACGGCCCGCGAATACCAACGCTTCACCACCGACATAGCTGCACTCGTAGCTGACACCAGCACCACCAAATGAAAGGTCTCACCATGAACTCTCTCGCTGTATTCGACGGAAGCGTCATCCCCAACCCCACCCCGGTTGTCCCGGCCCAGGCCGGCGGTCTGCTCACGATTCTGAACTGGGCTTCCGGCATCGGCCTGGTCCTCGGCGTACTCGGCGTGATCATCGTCGGCATCGGCATGGTGATCCAGCTGCAGCGCGGTGAGGGCGCCCAGGCCATTGGCAAGCTCGGCTGGGTCCTTCTTGGCTGCATCATCATCACAGGCGCCTCCGGCATCGTTCGCGCGTTCGTCTAAACCACCACCACACGGGAGGTTCACCATGAGTCAGTCCATCGAAAGCACCCCTGAGAGCAACCCCTTCACCAAACCGGGGTTCATCATCGCTGCGGCGCTGGTCGTGGCGCTCCTCGCGGCCACCATCGTCATCTTCCTGCTCCCCAAGGGGGACACCACGGCCCAGCCCGCCCCCGCGTCGTCCTCTAGCAACGTCTCCACGTCGCCGTCGGCTCCGGCCGACGCAGGGGGCAAGAGCATCTGCGGACTGCCCTCCAGCACTGACACAGCGCTGGGAGCGGCGCCGAAGTCCAAGTGGGAGCTCGTCGGCAAGACGGCCGCCCCCACCGACCCAAAGACCTTCGGCCCTGGTTTGACTGACGGTGAAGGCTTCCGCTCCTGCTTTGCCCATTCACCGACGGGCGCGCTCTACGCCGCTGTCAACATGATCGCCCTTGGTTCTTCAGCGACACAGGATTCGCTGAAGCTCGCAGACAAGCTTGTGGTCCCTGGCCCCGGCCGCGATGCGGCCATTGCCCAAGCCAAGGCGCAGACCTCAATTCCAAAAAGCGGTGAGGTCGCTCAAGTCAGCGGGTTCCTGGTCAAGTCCTACAGCCCTGCCGAAGCGGACGTCGATCTTGCGATCAAACTCCCGAACGGCGCTCTTGCGCACTCCGTACTCTCCCTACGTTGGGTAGCAGGAGACTGGAAAGTGAAGGCCTCAGATGATGGGCAGGTATTCAATGGAATCGCCCAGCTTACCGATCTGAGCGGCTTCATCCTCTGGTCGGGCGTCTGACATGGCTGAGTGCGGGCTGGGGGACATAACCTGCGTCGCGGGCAACATCGCATCCGGGGCAGTCAACGACGCCATGGGGAACATGGCGAAGGCGATCATGGAGGGCATGAGCCAGATGGTGACGACTCTGTCGACCTTCTGGGTTTCGATGCCTACGGTGAACCTGACCAGCCAGGACGGCAGCGCGGCAAGCCCCGTCGTTTCCATGGTCAATGGTGAGCTCATGGCCTGGACGGTCGCGCTGGCCATGCTTGCCGTCATTGTTGGCGGTATCCGCATGATCTGGGAGCAGCGGGGTACGCCGCTTAAAGAGCTTCTGCGGTCCCTGGTGACGCTGACACTTGTCTCCGGGCTGGGCCTGGGAGTCATTTCGATCCTGGTGGTCGCGGCGGATGCGTTTTCGGCCGCGATCATCAACCGCTCGACAGACGGTAAAGGGTTCGCGGATGCGATGAAAATTCTGGTCATGACAAACCAGACAGGGGTTGGAGTCTTCATTCTCATCGTTCTGGGTCTGATCGGATTGCTGGCCTCCCTGGTCCAAGTAGTGCTCATGGTCGTCCGTAGCGGGATGCTGGTGATTCTTGCCGGCATCTTGCCTACGACAGCCGCGTTCACGAACACGGAAATGGGCAAGCAGTGGTTCCAAAAGGCTGTGGGCTGGACGATCGCGTTCATCCTCTACAAGCCGGCCGCGGCCATCGTCTACTCTGTCGCGTTCCTGCTCATGGGCAGTAGCGGAAAGAACGCCCTGATCGGCTCGATCACGGGGTTCACGCTCATGGTTGTGGCCTTGTTCGCGATGCCGGCGCTGATGCGCTTCGTCACCCCCATGGTCGGTGCTGTCGCATCCGGTGGCGGAGCGGGTGCCGGCGCAGCCGTCGGTGCGGTGGCCACCGGCGCCGTGTCCTTAGGCCGCGGGGGAAGCGGGCGAGGCAACGCCTCCCCAACACCGGCCAGTTCCACGGGCACCCAGACAGGCGCGGCGCCGAAGGGAAGCGACGGGACATCGGGGCCCAAGGGGAGCGGCGGCAAGCCAACTCCCGGGTCAGCAGGATCGGCCGGCGCGCCGGGAGCTGCCACCGCGGGAGCCGCAGGTGCTGCGGGCGCAGCGGGTACGGCAGGAGCCGGCACCGCCGGCGCTGCATCAGGTGCAACTGCAGCCGCCGGCCCGGCTGGCATGGCCGTGGCAGCAGGAACACAAGTAGCGTCCCGGGTTTCCCAGGCCGCACAACAGACCGCACAGGACTCAACCGGGGAGGGCCCCAGTGGCAGCAATTAGCACCGAATACAAAGAACCGTCCTACGGAAACTGGCGCGTGCCGCGTTCCGCCGGGCTGGGCAACCTCGGCGCCATCGGCACCGGCATCGTCATGGTCGGTCTGCTGCTGGGCATCACGAGCTTCGCTATCTGGGGCTTGCTCCCAGGGCTGGCTGTGCTTGCCGTCGCCGGTATCAGCGCCCTGCTGCTGACGGTGAAGGACAAGCATGGCCAGTCCGTTGTCGACCGGTTCGCGACCCGGATGAGCTTCCGGGTCTCCAAGTCCTCGGGCACGAACCTCTACCGCTCCGGCCCGCTGGGCGTGACTCAGTGGGGTATGTACCAGTTGCCTGGACTCGCGGCGAAGTCCACGCTGTACGAATTCGCTGACTCCTACAAGCGCCCGTTCGCTCTCCTGCACGTCCCGGCCACGAACCACTTCACGGTCATCTTCTCCACCGAACCCGATGGCGCATCCCTGGTCGACCCGGAACAGGTCGATGCGTGGGTAGCCAACTGGGGCGGTTGGCTTGCCGGGCTGGCCGACGAAGCCGGACTCGACGCCGCCGCCGTCACGGTCGAAACCGCGCCGGACTCGGGCTACCGGCTCCGCAACGAAGTCGAGATGAACATCGACCCGAACGCCCCGGCCTTCGCCCAGGCCATCCTGCGTGAAGTCGTAGACACCTACCCGGAGGGCTCCGCTACCGTCCGGGCGTGGGTGTCCCTGACGTTCAATGCCTCCCTCCGCGCCGGGTCGAAGAAGCGCACCCCGGAGGACGTGGCCCGCGACCTCGCCTCCCGCATCCCGGGCCTCTCGGCCCGGCTGCAGTCCACCGGTGCCGGCATAGCCCGGCCCATGTCCGCGCAGGAACTCTGCGAAGTCGTGCGGATCGCCTATGACCCGCCGGCTGCCCTCATCATTGATGAAGCCCACGCCGCCGGATCCCCGGTCTCCCTGAACTGGGGCGAGGTCGGCCCGACCGCGACGCAGGCTTCCTGGGATGACTACCGCCACGACAGCGCGTTCTCCGCCTCGTGGACCATGACCGGGGCGCCTCGCGGATCCGTGAACTCCTCAGTGCTCTCCCGCCTGCTGGCCCCGCACGGGGACATTGACCGGAAACGCATCTCCCTGCTCTACCGTCCGATGGACTCGGCCCGGGCCGCGGCCGTCGTTGAACGGGACCAGAACAACGCCAACGTCCGCATCACCTCCGGGAACCGGCCCTCTGCCCGCGCCCTGGTTGATGCCCGCTCCGCGGTGCAGACCGCCCAGGAAGAAGCCCAGGGAGCCGGCCTGGTGAACTTCGGCATGGTCGTCACCGCGACCGTGACGGATAAGGAACGCCTCGCTGACGCCGTGGCGGCCATTGAGCAGACCTCCGGCACCGCCCGGGTGCTGCTGCGGCGTGCCTACGGATCCCAGGACACCGCGTTCGTCGCGTCCCTGCCCCTCGGGCTGGTTCTGCCCAAGCACAGCATGGTGCCCTCCGAGATTAAGGATGCCCTCTAATGGCCCGCATGCGCCTTTTGACTGCAAAGAAGTCAAAGACAGTAAAGGATCAGGGGGACCGTCGGGAGAAGCGCCAGGCCCGGGACGTCGGCCCCGGTTCACGGGGCTGGACGGGCCGCGGCGGCGGCATGGCCGCCCTCGTTCCGTCCGTCACGGAGTACCGCGGCACTACGGTCCAGGTGTGCGGCCTGTGGCCGTTCTCCTCGGGTGCGTCCTCACCCATGATCGGTGTGCCGCTGGGCCGACATGAAGAAACCCAGGCAACGGTCTGCTGCGACCCGATCAGCTGGTTCCAGAGGGCACGCCTGATTTCCAACCCGTCTGCCTTCATCCTGGGTAAGCCCGGGCTGGGTAAGTCCACGCTGGTCCGCCGCATGTTCCTCGGCCTCTCGGCGCAGGGCGTGAACGCACTGGTTCTCGGCGACCTGAAAGGTGAGCACGTCAAAGCCGTGCAGGCCCTCGGCGGTCAGGTCATCAAGCTCGGCCGTGGCGTCGGATACCTGAACATTCTCGACCCGGGCCAGGCTGTCGAAGTCGCCCAGCGCCTCGAAGAGGCCGGACACCACGAGGCCGCAACCCGAGTGCGGGCAGACGCCCATGGCCGGCGGCTGAACATGGTCGTCTCGCTGATCACGATCAGCCGGAACAACCCGCCCACCGACCAGGAACAAACCCTCCTCGACCGCGCCCTGCGGGTGCTCGATGACCGGTTCGACGGGGTCCCTGTCCTCAAAGACCTGCTCGACGTCATTGTCTCCGCCCCCAACGAGCTGCGCCAGGTCGCGCTGGACCGCGGCGACATCAACGTCTACCTCAAGGAAACCCGAGCGCTGGAGGCAACACTGCTGGGTCTGACCGGCGGCGGGAAGCTCGGAGAAATCTTCTCCCGGCAGACCACCAACCCCATGAGCCGGGACCGCGCCGTCGTTTTCGACGTCTCCACCATTGACGAGACCGAAACAGACCTGCAGGCCGCCGTGCTGCTGGCGTGCTGGTCCTACGGCTTCGGCACGGTCAACGTCGCCAACGCCCTCGCTGACGCCGGCCTGGAGCCGCGGCGCAACTACATCGTCGTCCTGGACGAGCTATGGCGGGCGCTGCGCTCGGGCAAGGGGATGGTCGACCGGGTGGACGCCCTTACCCGGTTGAACCGCTCTGTCGGGGTTGGGCAGATCATGATCTCCCACACAATGTCCGACCTGCTGGCACTGCCGGCAGAGGAGGACCGGATGAAAGCTCGCGGGTTCGTCGAACGCTCCGGCATGGTCATTTGCGGAGGGCTTCCGGCTTCGGAGATGCCGCTGCTTACCCAAGCGATCCCGCTATCACGGCAAGAACAGCAGAAACTCATCTCCTGGCAGGACCCTCCCGCTTGGGACTCCCGCGGTGCCGATGTCGAGCCCCCGGGGCGTGGAAAGTTCCTGATCAAGGTCGGCGGCCGCCCGGGGATCCCGGTCCAGATCGGTTTGACCTCCATCGAACGTGCCGAGGGCCTGAACGACACGAACACCCGCTGGCACGAGCCGGCTGCGCCGTTGATGGACCTCGCGGCGCCTGAACTAGCTCCGGAAGGAGAGAAGCTGTGAGTGTAGTAATCCTGCGTGGAGGCGCTGAATCCTGGTTCCGTTGGCTGGGTATCGTAGCGATTTCTGGCGCGGTAGTAGCAACAGGTCTCATTGCCGATTTCGCAAAGGATTCGTCCTATAAGGGATTAATTCTTGCCGCGGCTGTGACGAGCGTCCTTCTTTCCCTCACGCTCGTGGTCGGGCCACGTCGAGGCGGCCGAAGGATGTTAGTCCTCGTGGTTCTCACCCTTCTCTCCGCCGCGGTTACTTGGTACGTGGCTCAGGAGTTCGCCTTTAATTCCGCCGACGAGGCCAAGCAAATATCTCCCTGGTTCTGGGCCGTATCAGGTGGAACCATCGCGGTAGCGGTTGCGGCGGTGACTGTCTTCGTGAGCAACAAGGATCTCCACAACCCAGAAATCAGTCTGACGAAAAACGGCTTGAGCCTGATACTGGTCTTCGTATCCGCCCTGGCCCTGGCCCTCAGCCTTCCGACCGAATTGGGAACGCCAATTGGCTGGGCCACCATCGCAGTCACCATGGGCGCACTGGGGCCGATCTGGAAAAGCGAAGCCCAAGCCGCTGAAGAGATCCGCGATCTAGAGCTGGAGATCCTTAGGCTGCAAAACGAAGTCAAGAACAGAAAAGCCACCATCGGCAAGAAAAGCCTTCTCACGAAGCAAGGTAACTCGAAAGGTAATAAGAGATGAGCGCCCCCAACCGGAAAGGAATGGGCCTAGGGGATGCGATTCTGGTTTGGCTGGCGATTGGCTTCCTTGTCCTCTTCGGTGGCGGCGCGTACGCCGCCGTGCACATTGGATCCTGGATGGCCGGCTTGCCAACACCGCCCGGGCACCCGATAGACCTGATCGCTGGCCTCGTGAAGGGCAAAGTCATCTGGCCGGTCCAGTCGACCATCGTTGTGGCCGTCATAGTGGGTCTGATCCTGGCGCTGGCTATCGTCGTGTTCTGGGCGTGGAGGAAGGGTGCCTCCAAGCGCGCCCGGGTCGACAAAGCAGCCCGATACCTCGGCCGCGGCAAGCACCTGACCGCGTTCTCCGAGAAGGGCGCACAGGCCACTGCCGACCGGTTGGGCGTCACCGGCAACCCGGGCATCGTTGTCGGCAAGGTCGTCTCCACCGGACAGACGTTCATTCAGTCCTGGGAAGACCTCAGCCTCGACATTTGGGGACCCCGTACCGGTAAGTCCACTTCCCGGGTCATGCCGGCAATCCTGGACGCACCCGGCGCTGTCGTCTCGACGTCGAACAAGCGAGACGTCGTTGACGGGACCCGCGGCGTCCGCGGGTCCACCGCGCCGGTCTGGGTCTTTGACCCGCAGAAGATCGCCCAGGAAGAGCCAGACTGGTGGTGGAACCCGCTCTCCTACGTCACTGACGAAGAGACGGCCTACAAACTAACCCAGCACTTTTCTATCGGTTCACGGGTTCCCGGCTCCAAGCCGGATGCCTACTTCGATCCCAAGGCAGAAGACATCCTCTCGTCCTACTTCCTCGCGGCCGCACTCGGTGAACTCCCGATCACGCAGGTCTACCTGTGGGTCACCGAGCAGGTGAACCGGCAACCGATCAACATTCTGAAAGAGCATGACTACGAGCTGCAGTACAAAGGCCTGGAGTCCACGCTGGAACTCGCGGACAAGCAGCGCGACGGCATCTTCGGCACCGCCGAGAAGATGATCCAGTGCCTCAAATCCAGGAACATCCTGCGCTGGGTCGCCCCGATGGGCGGCGCGACCGTTGCCACGGATGCCCGCCGGCAGTTCAACCCGCACGCGTTCGCCGCCTCACAGGAGACGATCTACATCCTCTCCAAGGAAGGCGCCGGCTCAGCTTCCCCCCTCACCACAGCCCTAACCGTGGCCATCGCCGAGGCGATGGAGGAACGGGCCGAACGCAGCGGCGGCCGCCTGCCCAAACCAGCGCTGTTCGCCCTCGATGAGCTGGCCAACGTCGTCCGCTGGGCAGCCCTGCCGGATCAGTTCAGCCACTACGGCTCCAAGGGCCTGATCGTCATGGGCATCCTGCAGTCCTGGTCCCAAGGCGTCGAACTGTGGGGCGAGGCGAACATGCGGAAAATCTGGTCAGCCGCGAACGTCAAGGTCTACGGTGGCGGCGTCGCAGAAGAAGGTTTCCTCCGGGCACTCTCGGACCTGATCGGGGACTACAGCTACACCAACGTCTCCGTCTCCTCCGGCAAGTCCGGCTCCAGCCGTTCCCGGCAGGAGGGCAAGGAACGCATCTTCGATGTCTCCAACCTCGCCGAACTGGACCGCGGCCGCGCCGTGGTCCTCGCCTCCGGCGCCCCGGCCACCCTGGTCCGGACCATGCCCTGGTACACCGGCCCGCACAAGGAAGCCGTGGAAGCCTCCATCAAGAAGTACAGCCCCCGCCCCGAGGAACCGGAGGCCGTCCCGGTGCCCTCCGCTCCGGTCGCTAATCCCTGGGTCACCGGGTAAGGAAGCAACCAGCCATGGCAGATGATTTCGGGCTGTTCGATACGGACACCCCCGCCCACAACCCCGGCGCAGGCGAAGACGGGGAACCGGAGAAGGCGCCGGAGCTGGTCTACGGCACGGCCGAAGAGTTCCTTCACGAGCAGCTGCTGCCGACGTACGTCCGCAGCGTCACCGGTAAGACCGCGAAGTGGTGCATCGAGTGGTATTTCCACCCCGAAGCCGTCTCCCGTGTTGCGGCCTTGTGGCGTTCCTGGGAGCACCTGCGCCTCGATCCGGCAACCGGCATGAGCGTCTGGTGGCGGGACCATGCAGACCACCACATGGGCGTCCTGCTGAACCCCCAAGGACCGTTCTACAACTGCGACATGAGAGAACACAGAGATCCAGAGCATCTCGAGCCTAAGAAAGCCCCGCCTGGCTGGTTTCCCGATGTGCGGAGCCAACGGGCGTAAGTGTTGAATTATCCGGCTCGGTTACTCCGTGACCCGGACTAAAGAGGCCCTGGCGGGGAAGGGCCAACTCAGCGGGCTCGAAGCGAATAGGCTCAGCCACAGCGGCGAGGCGACAAAAGGCACGAGGAGACACCCGCGACTTAGCCGGCCACGCACCGGTTGTGTCCGTTTGTTTTGGACTGCGTCGAATCCATCCGACCATCACTCCGATGACACGCACCTCTGCACCAACCAGCCGGCCGACGCCGCGCAAAACCGTCATTGAGCGCGAGTTTAAAGACGGCCACACAGATTCGTGCGGAGGCACGCAAACGCGGTGGGCTCGAACGCTGACACATGAACAAAGGGAAAGATCGCCTTCGCGGTCATCCCTGTGGATAACGGCTGGAAGCAAAGATGGTTGGCCCTCCGTGGGGGGGCAAGGCCATCGCTCTTACCTTTTCGACCTGCGCACTATTTTGTTGCCGCTGGCGTCCTTCGCTGGGCGCCCCAGCAAAGCACCTCGTGGGCGGCCCAGATGGCAGCCATACCGAGGAACCCGTAGAAGCTGAAGAGCATCCCAAATGTTGCCCCGAGAATGGTACCTACGTCGGTCGTTCGGGCTCCGAGAGCCGTTCCCTCTGTTCTGACAGGTAGATCCATCTGGCTGGCATAGACCGCCCAAGAAACACCGTAAATGGCGGCGCACACCAGCAACGAGATGAGGGCAACCCGCCTGATATTTGACTTACGGAAGACAAGATAGACGATGAGCATAATGCCGACCATCCAAAGCCCCACCGACCAATACGACCACAATTTCTCAACCATCAAGGTCCCATCTGTTCACATGTCCTACCCAGAACTCTAACGCTGCCTGCTTGTTCCCGGGATGCAGCTTCTATACGTGCAGGCGGAGCAGCACATCGCGAAATGCCCGTCCCGCTTGATCGGCCATTTCTGGCGAAACGTCCGACCGTTTCATCTGAAGTTGGCCGGCCAACGCATCTGCTGGGATGGTAAACGCTGGGTCATTACTGGTGAAGATCGACGTAACCCCAGTCGTAACTCCCGAGGGCGAGCCAAAGCGTTCAGTGACGAACCGAGAGATCCTGGTGGACGTGGAAGTGTTCCCGAGCAGCGTGCGGCATAGATCGGCGATACGAAGATTAGGGTTCCTGGTCATCTCACGGTTCACCAGAAATGCGTCGGCATCTGCAACTAGGTCGTCATAGGCAAAGTTCCAGTTCCGGTGGCCACGCTCTCCGAACATCTCGGTTCCCCACTGGTAAAGGTCTGCATAACCTCCGCCCTCAACCATGTAGTTGCCAATGGACGAGAGGAGGTCGCCGGCCCAGCCCCCAAGGTCCGCAAGTTCGGCCTTTCCCGAAGGGGTCGTGGCGCTGGAGTTCATGTATGCCGACGCACTTGCAGCCATGTGACTGACGCCGATGCCCAGGCCAGTGACTGCGTCGAAATAGGCCTGGCGAGGCACGATTGCAAGCGCTTGCGATTCAAAGAGCCCATACAAGACCGGGGCAGCGCCGGTCAGCACATCCCAATTCAGACCGACATAGTCCGGTTTCATAAGAAAGCGCAAGACCATGCGATTTCTGTCTCGGGTTGAGGCATCCATGCCGTCCGCCAAGACGTTCAGCTGATCGATGTACGAGAAAAAGGCAGCATTGGAGTTGGCAACAGTTTCGACCTGGAGTGCAGAAATTCCGTTGTCCCGGCCCGACGAAACGTCATTGTCCAAGCCGAACTGAACTTGCGGGGTTGTGAACCAAAATTCCTTTATTTGGTCGAAAGCCCAGTTGGTCGGGAGAGCGTAGCCCAGGTTTCCGCTGTAGCCGGTGGACATGCCGCCCACGAAACTGAAGGTCGCTAGATTGGCTGCTGACACCTGGCTGCACACATTTCGGGTCCCGTATACCCCTGCGCGGTACATGCCCATGGAGGCTAGTCCCCGTTTAATGCCTTGGAAATGGGGGATGATGCGGGTTTGGATCGTATCGATGGTGGCATCGTAATCGACCGCGAAGTAGATGACTGTGTCCCTCTTGAGACGAGCCTCCCACGCTCTTTGGGCGGCCAGGACTCCGGCCGCATAGCCGTCGGCTTCACTGAAGTATTCTGGACCGTCTGCAAAGTCTTGGAAAATCGGGAAGAATGTCATGCCACCGGCATGAATGTTTTCGACTTCGCCGACCATGAGGCGCTTGTTCTGCCCCTTCAAGTACCTTCCTACTGTCTTGTAGCCCGCCGCTTTTAGTGCGGAAACGTGCGCAGGGCTAAGGCCAGTAACGCAGTCGCAGGCCCCAGTTTTTCGCTCTGGATCTCCGGTACTCACGAGGAGTGAGGCCCAAGTGGGCCAATCCCCAGAACCAGTTACGGGAAGTACGGAAAAGTTCTGGAAGGAACGTACGCTTGCGGAAGTAGTCGCGTCGAACGTACCGGTAAAGCTCGTCACTTGATTATTGAAAATCATAGCGGCTTGGAATAAGCGCACGAAGGTTGAAACCGCGCCAACGGTAAGGGCTGGCTTGCTCTTCAGCATGGATTGGGTCGTCGGACCAAAGGAACCCGTCGCGGAATCATCGGATAAACCGAGTTCGAACTGTATAGCAGTGACTAGGGCGATTTGTACGTCACGGGAAAAGTAACCGTCTGCCGGGACAAAGTAGAAGTATTTTCGCGCCGAATACTGGAGATTAAGCCATTGCTGCACCTGGCGCACGGCGTTGCTTCCCCCTGGAAGTGTCACATAGGCGTCCATCGTCAGGAGCGACTTGAAAATCTTAGCTGTTACACCTCCCTGGGGGGTGAGTCCCATGTCTTGGCGCATGGACGCTATTCCGCCATCCATGAGATCGGAGAACTTTCCATCAATGGCTCCGCCTGAGTAGCCTTTGCACCAAAGGCCGCACTGAAGAATGCGTACGATGTTGCTGTTGCCAGTGAAGTTTCTGTCAATAGTTCCGAGCGCCTCCAGCTTGCCCAGCGTCTGTTCACCAAAACCGTCTGAGAGGGCTGTGATACCCAGTTCGTGCTGCAGAGCGCGGGTCATCGCATACATGGTGAGCCATCCGGTGACTCCAGTTTCGGCCACTGGCGTGTATCCTGCGACGTTACCGTAGGTAAAGTTCAACCACTTCTGTGAGTTTTGGACCCACTGATCCATATTGTTTCCTTAATCATGAGGGAGGTTTTTCGCTCGGAAAAACGACGTAGGCTAATACGCATCGCGCTTTTCGATCTGTCGCCAAACCGAATCCGTATTTGTGGCACCCAGACGATCTGTCGTCCGGAGATTGGGCATGCTCGCCGCTTCGACGTCGATACTTACCCGGGGATGCAGGATATTTGCCAGCTCGCCAATGTTTTCCTTAAAGGAACCGGCGACGAGCAATTCGAGACTGGAGCCAGCCTGCAGGGGCGCGGCAATACGCCATCCGAATGTTGACGCGAATTTGTCCCTTTTCGGCTGAAGAGCTTTCAGCGCTTCGGTCGAAGCGCTCCCGTTCAAAAGAATCCGCTTCGAATGGAGAACGTCGACGATCTGTGGGTCCACGGTCAGTGATATGACCGTACCGGCTGGAACTGGGAAAGGGCCTGCACTTTTTATCAGCACTGATGCCGGGTACATGTAGTCATACGCAGCGGAACCCTTCCAGGAGTGGCGATTCCACCCGGCAAAAAGCTCGTATCCCCAGGCTTGCCGGCTCTGGGGGCGCATGCGGCGTTCTCGAATCGGTGAGGCCGGGATCGCAACAGCATTGTCTGCCACTGTCGTGGTGAAGGGGACAACGTCGTCAATGCTGTCATTGGGGAACTGGTTTCGGCTCCTGATGTCGAAGACAACGACGAGACCTGCAGATTGCGCAGGGGGGACGATTCCGGGGACTCCAAGGCTGTGAGTCACAGAAGCGCCGGTGGTTACTGGCGGGCCGAGGCGAACTGCTCCGACCGGTACACCGTCTAGGACAACCGTCCCGCCAAGGATTTCATCTACGAGGCGCCGGTCGTAGCAAATTGAAAGTCCGTCCGGGACCGGGACCCCGAATGCCGACGAGTTCACTATGGTCAGACCTAGTGGCATGACGTAAGTGGCTGAGCGTGAGTGTTTTGCCTCGAAGTGGGCCAATTCACGGACACCAAGGCTTGTGTACGTAAGCGGCGAGTCATTGGCCGGCGTGGCGTATCCCGCGTTGGCAGTCGCCAGAACTATCCCAATGCCCGAGACAACTCCCAGTTTGAGAATGCTGCGGCGGCGTGTACCCAGTGGAGTTGTTGGATCGGCAATCTGAACTGCAGCTAATTTCATCAAGGAATTCCGTTCGTCGGTCGTAGGATGCCAGCGCGGAGGGGCACCTGCGACGCCCGTGAGCGCTGGCTGCCAATTGGTGGTAGCGGTGGACGACTCCACCAGATCTCTTGGCGTAGAGGGACATGTGAGGGGCCAGCATCAACGGAAGCGGGCCCCTCACTCATCATTTACGCGCGCGGGAGAACGTCCACACTTTGGCGTTTATCGAATTACTACGCGATCTGGATCGCGATCGGGTCCACGGTTCCATTGAAGTAGTACGTATCCATCGTCTTGCCACGCCACGGCGACCAGTAGAAGTAGTTGCCGTCTTTGTAGTACATCCGGCCGACGTTGTTCCCTGGACGAAGTGCGTAGACGTCGGCAATGTAGTTGGGGTAGAAGGTCCCAGAGTCCGCAAAGCAGTCAGTGGCATATCCAAAGGCGTTGGTCCAGTAGACGGAATAGTAGTCATTGCCCGGCCAGCAGACTGCGTTGTAGATCATCGGAGATATGACGTTGTCCGAATCAGTTTCGGCGGGCTTTGGTGCACTCGGGACCGCCGGCAGTGACTTGAGACGCTTCTTTGCCTTTTCTTCGACTTTCTGCTTCTGCTTCTGTTCTGCAGCCTCCCCTCTAGAGAGGGTGGCGATGTGCTTGGCCTGGCCATCCACGTCCGCCTGCGAAACCCCCAAGCTGGCGAGTTCCTCAGGAGTAACTAAGAGTCGAAGACTCTCCTCCCCCTGCACGCTCAGGCTCCCGGCGTCTACCTGCGAGTCTGCTGTGGCGGCCGACACCGGCGCCACACTTGCAAGTACAAAGGCCAGCGTGAGCACGCCCCAGCGCAATGACTTCATTTTCAAAGTTCCCCCAATAGCGGCCTGAGCAGGCCAGTCGGCGTGGGGGCGCTCGGATTTTGTCCCCCAACCCGGATAGTATTTAGCCATCGTAAAGATAAATCAAATTGTTTGATGAACCATAGGAGTCGAGTGTCTGTGAAAGTTGCCAAGGGATGGAAAGCTCCTGCGACCGTGGTGCTGGGCGGTGCATTAGTACTAGGGACGCTTGCCCTAGCAGCGCCGACACCACCACCCGCCGCTGCGCAGGTGGACTACGGCCATCCTTCGGCAGCTTCCCTCGCGGTTCTGCCTGAGTGTGCGGGACCTCTCGCTGAACAAGTGTCAGCGGCATTGTCAGGTGCAACTGAGCCTGGCCTATTGTCGTCGGCCCAAGAGGTAGGTGCGGCGGGTCGGAGTGCGGAGGAAGTCAATGACCAAAGGGCCAAGTGGGCTGCTCTGTCTCCCGCTCAACGAGACTTTCAGGCATGCTTAGGTGCGGCTCAGAATTCCATTGGCGCCACGGCCGCCGCCGGCAGCTGACGTTCCTACAATAGTCTGGCGGCCGCGGTCGGTTTAGTCTGACAACAGGGGCGGGCGGCGAAGGCTGCTGTGCGGTGAGATTCTGTCCCTCGAACGCCATGCGTCACAACAAGAGGAATTGGCACGGCAGGCGATCCGGGGCCGTTGACCGAATGTGCATTTTACCGGCACTTCCGAAGCGTCATGAGCCGCCTACCGGGAGTACACGGGCGGCAACGAGGGTAGACGGCGAGGAGCCCGTCAAAATCGACCCCGCTCATCGTCGTAGCAATAGGTCCGGGGAGACCCATCGCCCGACCGGACCAGCTATTGGCGGTAGGCCGATGGCCGTGCATGCGCCAACTCGTTCCACCGTCGAGCCACGGGGTCTCGATTTGAGGACCCCGCATCAGGAGCAAGAGGCACAGCCTAGCTTGTCATAATCACGGATATCGGCTTTATTGGGTGTGATTTTGGATGTGGTTCAGGCATTGATCCAGCGTGCGTTTTCGTGGGATCATGAACTATGACTGCAGTAACAGGCGCCCGCGGCGGGCTGAAGGCGCACCAGGATTCCATCCGGCTGCCCGACGACGTGCTGGTCCGGGATCTGAGGGACCTGCTGGGAGCGAAACTGGTCGCCTACCTCGGGTCCGTGAAGGAAACCCGGGCCGTCCGGTTGTGGGCCGACGGGGAACGGAAACCCTCCGCCGAGGTGATGCACCGGCTAAGGACCGCCTACCACGTGGCGGCCCTGCTCGCGGAGCGGGATTCCCGGGCCGTGGTGCAGGCCTGGTTCCAGGGCATGAACCCGCAGCTGGACGATGTCCCGCCGGCGCGCCTGCTCCGCGAAGGCCAGCTGGATGACGCCGGCCCGCAGGTGCTGGCCGCCGCCCGGGCGTTCGCGGCCGCAGGCTGACCGGTGGCTTCTGCACAACTGACCGCGGCCGAGGCCGCCGGCAGGGTCTGGCGTGTCGGCTTCCGCCCGGAACCGTGGGCCTGGAGCGGCTGGGAATGGGCCACCGACGGACGGTTCCCCGGACGGTGGGATGACCTGCACGGCAACTTCCGCACCATCTATGCAGGCTCGTCCCTGCTGGCGTGCCTGCTGGAGGTCCTGGCGCACTTCCGCAGGGATGCACGGCTGAGCGTGGAGCTGGACGAGATCGTCGAGGACGACGCGGATCAGGTCCTGCATCCCACCATTGCCCCGGGAAAGGTCCCCAGGGAGTGGCTGGAAGTGCGCGCCGCCGCGTCCGCGGAGCTGTCCGGGCGGTACTCCGCAGTGACCGCCTCCGGCAGCGTCGCGGCCCTGTACCCGCACTTCATCGGCCTGGCCCTAAGCCTGGGTTTGGCTGACTTTGACGCCGCGGCGCTGAAGGACGCCCGGCCCCGGCGCCTGACCCAGGCAGTCGCGGCCTGGCTCTACGAAATGACAGACTTCGATGGCGTCACTTTTGCTTCCCGCCACGGTGACGATCTCCAGCTTTGGGCTATCTTCGAGCGCCCCGGCGATCCACCGGTCACGCCGAACATCCAAGATGTAATCCGCGAAGAACCACTGGAGCACGACAGCCCGAAAATCAGCAACGCCTTCCGCCTCCTCGGGCTGCAATGGGAGAACGACTAAGTCCGTTTCAACGATGCCTACTTCCGCCCCGAAGCACTCCCACACGGAAACTCTATGGCGGCCCTGGGAACGCCTCAGGCTGGACGCAGCCACGGGAATCGGTGCCTGGCGGAAAGATCACGCGGACCACCAAGGCAAGTCATCTTGCGCTGTAGATAGATGTAAGAATTCACCATGGCCTTCACTCCGCTGCACCGCGCCCTCGGGCTTTCGCCGTCGCCACTTGAATATTCGATGCTGACGAGCGCAATCGAACAACAGCTGACAGAAAAGGGCGATCTCGACTGGAAAAAGCAGCTCCCGGAAAACCGGCACCCCAAGGCCTCTGAAGAGTTCGCCAAAGATGTTGCCGCCATGGTCAACGCCGGAGGCGGAATGATCGTCTACGGAATTGCTGAAAACGGGGAAAGCAGCGCAGCCGAGAGTATCGTCCCGGTAGACAGCTGGACCGATTCCCTCGAGAGGAAACTGAGGGGCTGGGCGTACTCCCTCATCCAACCACCTGTGCACGGGCTCACATTCACGCCCCTGAGCGGAGATGATAATCAGGTTGTTGTCCTGGAGATCCCGCTAAGCCAAGAAACGCCGCACTTCGCCATGAAGGACGACGCCCTCAGGGCTCCGCGGCGATACGGAGCGCAGACCGTTTTCATGAGCGAGCGTGACATAGAGCAGGCCTACCGCGCCCGGTTCGCGGATCGCCGCAACAATGATCGAAATATGTCGGATCTGTTGGACCAGGCACTTCTCGGTGTTGAGCAGTCCGGGGTCTGGCTGACCGCCGCCGCCAAACCAATCAACCCTCGCCCGGGGTACGCCGGCAGAATCACCGAGATGGAGGCAAAGGAGATCCTTATGGATCTCATGAGCAACAATCCTTTCTTCGAAGAGCGGAAGGGCCTGGAAACGGCTGGACTGAACCCACGGCCCGGCTACAGGAAATGGCGTTCCGCGGAAACCGCCAACGGGCAAACGTGCAGCGTCGTGGATATCCACGACGATGGAAGCGTTGCTCTAGCCCATGAAGCTTCGCGTTCAACAACGCCAGACGACTTTGATCCTTCGTCAGACGTCCATGTCCTGGACGCGCAGGCACTATCGGCCCATATCGTCCACCTGGCCAGGGTCGTTGCAGAAAGGATGGGCATAGCCGGAGACTTCGAAGTATGCCTCACCCTGAGCCCTCCCGAGTCGAAACCGATCTACATCCGAACCTTCAACATGGGCTTCTCAGGCCTGACCAGCAGAGATCGACTGGTACCCATACACAAGTTCCAGCCAGTCATCGCTCGAGTCGCCGCAAACGATCCCACGAATGAAAGCCTGACGGCAGTACGCGGATTGGCCCTGGACGTCGTGAACCAAGGAGGGACCACCGCCCTGGGATGGCTGGTCCTAAAAGACCAGATCTGACACAGGTCACGACCACCCCCGCTCACCGGAGAAAGCACCGGAGCTCGTCTACGGCACGGCCGAAGAGTTCCTTCACGAGCAGCTGCTGCCGACATACGTCCGCAGCGTCACCGGTAAGACCGCGAAGTGGTGCATCGAGTGGTATTTCCACCCCGAAGCCGTCTCCCGCGTAGCGGCCTTATGGCGTTCCTGGGAGCACCTGCGCCTCGACCCGGCCACCGGCATGAGCGTCTGGTGGAGGGACCATGCAGACCACCACATGGGCGTCCTGCTGAACCCGCAAGGGCCGTTCTACAACTGCGACATGAAGGAGCACCGCGACCCCGACCATCTGGAACCAAAGATGGCACCAGCTGGCTGGTTCCCCGATGTCCGGCTGTCCGCTGGCCCATAGGGTGCGCTCAATTCGCCGGCTCGGTCTGGCCTGCCATGATCCAGAAATCGTTCCGGGAGTTCCTTAGACGCCGTGATCGGCGTAAAGGAGCCTGGTTGGCGTAGTAGCAGGCTTGGCCCGCGGGCAGGGGGTCAGTCATGAGCGGGCTCGCCGGTGACTTTGTGGTCGGCGTGGTTCAGGCCTTCCATGACGAGCCGGGTCAGGTGCCCGTCGGTGAGGCGGTAGATGACCCTGCGGCTTTGTTTCTGGGTGGTGACGAGGCCGCTGAAGCGTAGCTTGGCCAGGTGTTGGCTGACCGAGGTCCGTGAGGCTCCGGTCTGCTCGACCAGGGTGCCGACGTCGGAGGGTTCCTGGGCCAGGAGCCAGAGCAGGTGCAGCCGGGTGGGGTCCGAGAGCATCCGGAACGTGGCCGTGGCCGCGTCCAGCCGGCGCGAATCCGGTGCGTCGGGGTGATGGAGGCTGGCGGCCCGAATGGGTTGTAAGTTTTCCACCGGCTCAGCCTTTCACGGTCTCCGGCACGGGACCGGACCTGGATCCCGCAGGCCAGAATCGGAACGCCGCAAGTGTACTGATTGTAGCCACGATGGCCAGCACGGCGGCGGCCGCCGGCTGGCCGGCGGCGGCGCCGATCCAGCCGGCGACAGGGTAAGTGATGATGAAGCAGGCGTGGGAGAGGGAGAACTGGGCAGTGAAGATGTAGGACCGGGTGCTGTCTGTTGCCGCACGGCGCAACAGGCGCGCCGAGGGGGTGTTGATCATCGAGGTCCCGGCACCGAGGACCACCCACAGGCCCAGCAGCACCGGCCAGGTGCCCGGCACGGCCAGCAGGGCGAAAGCCCCGGCCAGTCCGGCGGAGAGCAACACGGCGCCGGCACGCATGAAGGCCCGGTCCGGCATCCGGTCCAGGACCTTGGGCGCTGTCAGCGCGACGAGCATCGACCCGGTACCGAAACAGGCCAGGGCGACCGCGACGTCGGCGTTGGAACCGCCGAACATGTCCCGGGCGTAGACGACGGTGTTTACCAGCACCAGGGCGGTGGCGGCCGCCACGGCAAGATTCAGGGCCATCAGGGCCCGTAGTTCGGGGGTGCGGGCAAAGATCCGCGTGCCCAGGGTGGTCCGGTGCCACAACGTCCCTTCCTGCCGCACCTGCGGTGCCGCAGGAAGACGAGTGGTGACGACCAGTGCCGCGGAGAACAGGAACCCGGCCACGGTTCCGAGGAACAGATCATGGAAGGACAGGATGGTCAGCAGCGCCGCGGCCAACGCGGGGCTGACCAGGGACTCCAGGTCGTAGGCCAGACGCGAGAGGGAAAGCGCCCGGGTGTACTGGCGTTCATCAGGGAGGATCACCGGGATCAGGGACTGGAACGCCGGGGTGAAGGTAGCCGAGGCGCTCTGCAGCAGGAAGACCAAAACATAGATCTGCCATGCCTGGTCCACCATCGGCAGCATCAGTGCGATTCCGGCGCGGATCAGGTCCGCCCCGACCAGCACCGCCTTTTTCGGTAGCCGCTCGACCAGTGCCGCCATCAACGGGGCAACGAACACATAGGCGAGCATCTTGATCGTCAGTGCCGTCCCCAGAACGGCACCGGCCTGGCCGCCGGCAAGATCAAAGGCCAGCAGGCCCAGCGCCACCGTCAACAGGCCTGTGCCCAGGAGTGCCACAACCTGGGCCGAAAACAGCTTCCGGTAGGCCGGAACGGCCAGAACTTCAAACAAAGGGACTCCTTGGATCATCGGGGATATATCAACAAGTGCCTACGTGTGCACCTATAAACTTAGTGGCTTTCGCTGATGTTTTCCAGGAGCCGCCGGCTGGAGGGCGAGTTCCCACGTTATGAAAGGTCCCCGGCGCGAAGCGTGAGGACCGAGGCGGGAAGCGGACAGGCTGGCGGGGGTACTCGCGGTGGACTGACGGATCCATGCCTGGCGACCATTCATCCATTGTCGTAGCGCATACCATCTAGAAGGGCATCATGGCCCGCTTCTCCTATCTAAGGGACGGGTTCTTTGCGAGCTTCAGTACTGCCGGATTTCTTCATACCGTCGCCGACGGTCAGCGCTTTCGAACTCGGGCCGCTGACCATACGCTTCTACGCGCTCTGCATCCTGGGAGGCATCGTTCTGGGGACCTGGCTGAGTGCCCGCCGTCTCCGGGCCCGGGGCGGTACAACTGCGCAGGCCCTGGACATCATCGCGTGGGCCGTTCCGTTCGGCATCATCGGCGGCAGGATCTATCACGTCATTACAGATAACCAGCTGTATTTTGGGCCGGGCAAGGATCCTTGGGGGGCTTTCCGGATCTGGGAAGGCGGGCTCGGAATCTGGGGCGCCGTCGCCTTCGGCCTTGTCGGCGCCGCCATCGGGGCACGACGGACCGGCGTCCGCTTGGCAACATTCGCGGACGCCGCCGCCCCGGGGCTGCTCCTGGCACAGGGACTGGGCCGCTGGGGTAACTGGTTCAACAATGAGCTTTACGGGGAGCCGACGGCTCTGCCGTGGAAACTTCAGATCCACGCCATGAACCCGGCCACCGGCCAGGCGGTGACCGCTGCCGATGGCACCCCGGAGGTCCTTGGATACTTCCAGCCGACGTTTCTCTACGAGTCCTTGTGGTGCGTGGCCGCCGCGTCGCTGCTGATGCTCCTGGATCGCAGGTACAAGCTCGGCGCCGGATCGGTGTTCGCCCTCTACATCGTCTTCTACACAGCCGGCCGCTTTGCCTTCGAGCTGATGCGCTCTGACTACGCCAACACGATCATGGGGCTGCGCGTGAACACCTGGGTTTCCGCTCTGCTCTTTCTTGCCGGCCTCGGTCTCGTCCTGGTCCTGAGATCCCGGCCACGGTCCGAAGCGCCCCCCGGAAACACCGACACTGTCGGCGTCGTTGAAACCCACACTGACGGGCGCCCTCCCGAGCCTCGCAGGAATACACCGGACGGCAAAAACGATCGCCACCGAACGCGATGACACGCACGCTGGTTTCGCCTCAACTAAACACCGCTAGGTGCGACTTCTTTGCTGCCGACGCCCTCTTAATGCTCCCCTTCGTTAGAGGATTTGGCTGGATTCGGGTTTGGAAGGCCCGCTAGCATAAGTCTCCCCACCTATGGTGAACGTTACGCCCCGCGGCTTAAATCCGTTCTGGCACGAGCGGATGCCGTATCCGAAGGGTCGCCCGGGTTCAGATGTGCGCGTTACTCATCGTGTTCTGTCCGTCGAGCCATTGACGGAAATCAACGATTTTCTTCCGGACGTTGACGGCCAGGGCGTTGCTGGTCCAGCCGGGTGGTGAGAAGTTCGGCAAGTTCGTCGGGGTGTCTGGAAGAAACGAGCCAGTACGGTGCCGGGTCTTCCTTGTCCGTAATTTCGATTTTCACGACAGCGTCGATCCATCCCCTGATGCACAGATGTGTCAACCCGTGCAGGCCTGTTCCCCGTTGTGCGGTGGCTTCTTCGTTGATGAAGGCCTCCACTTTACCGATATATATCCGGTCAATCTGGGCGCGGCCCACTTGCAGGGCGGAGCGGGTCACCAGGATCGTGGGAGTGGACGTCATCATCATCGTCACGAGGATGATGAGCGTGAGAACGGATGCCAAGACCCCGGTGGTCATGTCGATAGGAGCGAAAATAACCGCCGGGATGAGGGAGAGGCCGACCACGATTACCCACACGCCGAAGTTTGGGTACAGGCGTTCCTTCCACAGCACCGGTTCGTCGGCTGGTGGCCTCCCATCCACAGTGAGGGTGCTTTCTCGGGTAGGCGCCGGGGGAGAGGTACGTCCAACAGTACAAGTGTCTGCCGGCGGTGGGGCAGCCGGAGGATCGGATGGGGGAATGGTGGCCCCTGGTTCGGGGGGTTGTTGCATGAGGTTGTCCCGTCGGGTGAGTGGGTCGTAGCGGGCGTGTGGGGGCCGTGGTGTCGGCCCGTTGTGGTGAAAGTGTATCGGGGTGTTGTGGCGGGTCCTCGAAGTTCGTGGGGCGTGATCGATTGGGGTCCCGTTTTGCGCATGATGAAGAGGGCGGTTGCGGCGAGGCAATGGATCGCTGAAACCTACGTGTCGGTGTACAGGGCGACGTTCAGTGCCAGGACGGGACCGACGCTGAGGGCGGTTTTCCTGTCCCAAATGAGAATCAGAGCTGCGGCGACTAGACCATTCCTGCCTGCCGGTCCACCGCTGACGGTCCAAGACGTCCTTCTGCAGAAGCGAAGAGAACGATTCCATTGCGGCGCTATTGGCGCATTATCCCGCTAATGGTCCGGGAGGCCGGGGATTGGCCGGTTAGGGATTAGCATATTCGGGCTTGAGGGAGCCGCTGCGACCTTGCGAGGCGCTCTAGGTCCGGGCTTCCCAGAAACTGCAATGGGAGTGTCCTCGAAACATCTGCGTGTTTCTGTAACCGTCCCTGGCAGCCGCCGTTTCCTTCTTGTGGGTGTCTCCGCGCGTGCTAAGGCTTCGTCGACGGATAAGTCCTCGGCCGAGAAGTCCTCGGCGAACTGGCAGCACATCCTCAGTTTCTTACGTCAATACGATGTTCCGCAGCAGCGGTGGTGATACTTCCGACTGCGGACTCTTCCGATTTTTTTGGATGAACGTCGCCAGTCGCTGGTCACTGCGGATGTCCACCGGGAGCTGCTTACCCCAGGCCGTGGCGGTCACCGGCGAGGCCTGGCCGGCGACGGGGCTGAGCAGGAGGTAGTCCTGCTGGCCGGCCAGGGAGGTCAGTTCGGCGATCTGCTCCTTGGGAAGGTCGGGCCGGTAGGAGAGCCACACGGCTCCGTGTTCGAGGGAGTGGACGGCCCGGGTCTGACCGGGCTGTTAGCGTTGCCTGTATGATAGCTCAGCGCTTCCGGCGCGTCCTCTTGATCCTTGCGGCGGCAGTTGCCGCGCTCTCCCTAGCTGCCGTCGGCACCGTCATGGCCACAGCCTTCAACAACACCGTGGCTCCGGTGTGGATCACTTCCACCGCACTCTACGGACTTCCAGTGGCGTTCCTGCTCATGCTCGTCCTGGTGCTTGACGCCGTCGCGGCCCGACGCCGGGCCGCCAGGAAGGACGAGAATTACCACTGGACTTGATGTCCCTCGTCCACGCTCAGCAAGGGACTGCAGGCACGCAGCGAGGACTTGCTGCGTGCCTGCAGTCCCGGCGCCTCTCTAGCCGGGGCGTACCGAACGTCAAGCGAAGCTCGAACCAAGTTCGGATTCTCTAACGCTGAGAGAGCTTGGTGAAAGCTGTCCCGCCAGCGTACACGCCGTTGCGGGCAGGTACAGCGACGGAAAAATGCGTGAAGCGTTACCTACGAAGCTGTGCATTGTGGGCAACCAATTTATGGAGAATCTGAGCTGGCTAGAGCCGATACCTTGGACATTTCGGTCCCGACGCCCGGTCCCGCCATTACATGCGGGCAGACCGGATCGGGCTTCCTGCGCAACCGTCCATCCGTCACCAGTTCTTGGACTTATTCTCGTCAGCCGTGGGCAGCGTCCGTCCGGGCAGCGATGGCGGTGGCGGCCATGGGATTACGCGGCATCAGGACGCTATTGGTCCGTTCGGGCTTGTACCACCCGACTGCGCGGCCTTTCAGGGCCAGCATCAGGGACCCAAAGAGCACGTAAGCGCGGAGTGGTTCGTAGATGATGCGATAAACCGGGACCAGGAGAAAGTGTATTGGATCCTCCCTGACCATGAAGACGGCGACGGCCGAGATAATCATGTGGATTGCAGCGACGAAGGCAGCGAAGACGGCGATGGCCTGCCACTCCCCGCGGGCGAGGCTGCTGACCGCGACAACAAGGGTCACGGGCATAAAGATCAGCGGAACGAGCACCGAAATCAACGCGTAGGGCATGCTGAGCATGCCCAACGCTCCGTAGCGGGGGTTGAAGAGCATACTGCGATGTTTGTACATCGACTGAATGTTGCCGTTCGTCCACCGCAGCCGTTGCCTAAACAGTCCCTTGATAGTCATCGGGGCTTCAGTCCAGGCAACCGCGTCGTTATCCTGAACGATGCTGTAACCAAGCTGCTGTAGTGAGAGAGTGAGGTCTGCGTCTTCAGCGAGGGTGTCGGTGGAGTAACCTCCCAGGCGCAGCAGCGCCTCACGGTGCCAAGCAGCGCAGGCGCCAGGAACGATGGCGATCGCCCCTAGGAGTCCTTCGGCCATCCGTGTCACGCAGATGCCCGATAAGTACTCCAAGCTTTGCCAGGCGGTTAACACGTTGCGTCTGTTACCAACTTTGATGTGGCCGGCGACAGCCCCCAAAGGCTTGCCGTTTCGGGCCCCGCAAAAGTGGCGGGCTAGCATCCGGATGGTCTGCGATTCGAAAAGGGTGTCACCGTCGAGGGTGACGATAACTTCACCTTTCGCGTGGAGAACACCGTTGTTACTTGCCTCGGATTTTCCGCTGTTGGGCTGGTCCAGCACGCGTAACTGTGGCCACTTCTTTGCGTATTCATTGAGAACATTCAGGGTACCGTCCGTGGATCCGTCGTTCACGGCCACAACCTCGAACCGGGGGTAGTCGCTCTCTTGCAGAGCAGCCAGAGTCTTACTGACAACAGGCTCTTCGTTGAAGACGGGCAGGACGACACTCACCAGTGGCCAGTCCTGCTCCGGGATCGCGGCCCAGCGCCGCCGCTTTTGGCGGGAGTTGCCTATCAGGGCCAGCACCACGTACAGCAGAGAAAGAAGAGTCAGGGAACCCACCCCGAACCAGAACAGCCAGCTTATTACAACGTTGGGTGTGACCAGGTAGGCCGTGATGGTCGCCAGAGTCAGATGGTCATTTACGTTGGTCGATACGTTACGTTGCGGGATAAATTCGCTAGGAAGTAGGGGCTGCACGGTGGAGAACGTGTAGCCCTGAGCCTTTGCCTGCGGGATGAAGGTCTTGAGCATTTCAATGGTGGCGCTGCGGTCCCCGCCTCCGTCGTGGACGAGCACAATGTGGCCCTTGCCATCCAGCTCGGGTGTCTTGATGGGCTTTCCGGGCGCATAGTCCCAGTCTCTTAGGTCCATGTCCATGTTGATGTGAAGGTATCCAAGCTGCTGGGCCTGCAGAAGGGCCAGGGTGTTGTTTTCAGGATTGCCCTGCGGTATGCGGAACAGCCTCGAGGCATAGTTTTCTGCGGCGCGCATCACGCGGTCAGCCCCGATGATCTGCTGCCGGTTGTAGGAGTCCCCATTGGCCCAGAAGTCGATGTGCGACATAGTGTGGTTGCCGACCATGTGTCCGTCGTTGATCATCCTCTTGAAGACGTCAGGGTTCTTGACGACGTTGTCGCCAACAGAGAAGAACGTCGCCGGGACGCCTTCGGCGGCCAGAACATCGAGGATGTCGCGCGTATATTGGGGGTCCGGACCGTCATCGAATGTCAGCATCAGCGTCCGGTCGGCGGGCTTACCGTACGTTTCCATCACGTACGGGCTAGCGCCGATCACTTCGGATTCCGCTGCCGTTGCCTCCCGCCACACTGTATTGCTGAAGGGATCCTTGAGCAAAACCTTCCCGTCTTTGCGTTCAACGAGGGCAATCCGGTCAAGAGCGAAGCCGGTTTCCGCCCCGATCTGCGGGATGCTCTCAAGGTCCTGGGTCGACAGTAACTGCCGGGGGTAGCCTGGTTCCTGATTCAGCTGACCCGTCCGAACCGGGGCGGTTACGCCCGGGAGGATCCAGACCAAGGACGGCACGCCTATCAATACGAGCGCCAGGAAGCTGCTAACGATCCGCCGCCAGCGTTTACCACTGGGATCGAAGAAGACAGGCGCTCCTCGAGGTCGCGGTGGACTATACGCCGGATCGATCATGGGAATCCTTGCAGGAACCAAGACACGGGTGAGGAAGGGAACAGGGGCCTCAACTACCGGGACACTTACACCGTCCGAGCCGGGGGTGGCGGCAACGGTGGGTGGGGCTCCTTGATCCCTTGAGCCTAAAAACCATCCGCCCCGGACACATCCGTAGTGTTTACGCGTATTTGCGCCGGGGGCACTACTTGCTTTGCTCTATGGCCGCACGCGCGTTCGAAGCGAGACCGGTGCCCACTCACTTGGATCGGCTGGCCATCGTCGATTCCACGGCGCCGCGAAGCTTCTCCAAGAGACACTGCTCGGGTGTGCCCTGCGGTCAATGGACGCAACAGGGGATGGGCACCATGACGAAAGACCGCTAGACGCCGAATCGGATGATATTTTCCACGCCCACCAGCAGCACTGCCGGCGGTGGGCGCGACGTCCAGGAGGACAACAGGAGGTACCCGCGGATTCCCGGTACACGGAAACCATTACAAAATTTGTCCTGAAATGTCAGCGATCAGAAGAACGCCCGGCCAGCGTCTCGCGAACGAACGTTACCGGACGATCAGGAGATGGTTGTGCGCTACTCTTTCTCAGTCCGGTCCCGCGATGAATGCGGCGAGGGGCCAGTTGGCGAACCTGATGGCGAGACCCGCCCCCAGCGGCGGATCACCGAGCGCGTTGAGGGTAGATTCCGCTAGATAACGGAATTACTACGAGTCCGATTTCGTAGCTATAGTTGACTCACACCATCGATACCAAAGCGTTACCTGATCCGGAGCCGAGCTCTGCCAGCGGATCAGGGTGCACACAAGTCACCAACTGGCAGAGGCGGGGAAACCACGACCGGCAGTCGCAGGACTGCCTTGGGGTGAAGTCCGTCAGCAGCAAGCCCACTTCCAGCTAACGATCCTCCGGGACATCTCTGCGCAAAGTGCTTGTTACGGCGGACCGGGTCTTTGAACTCTCTGACCCGAATCCGACAGCTAACTTCGCAGGCTATCCAGAGAGGAAAACTTGGCCACGCAATACCCCAGGGGCCGTCGCCGCGCGACAGGCCCCGTTCCGGCACCCCGGACGATCGAGGCGTTTACCGCGGCCAGGCCCCGCGATCCGCACAGGGAAGCACGCCGGCGCCGGGGGCCCTTCCGCCAGATCACTGATTTCGCCGGTGCCAGTGGCCTGGGCCAGAAGGCCGGCATCGCGTTGGCGGCCACGGGCCTGGTACTCACCGTGAGCGTTCCGGTGACCGGCCCGGTGATGGCATCGCAACAACCTGGCCAGGGCGCGTCCGCCGTTTTTGCCGGCGCCCAGCCTGAAATTTCCGCCGCCGCCGGCGCCGAGATAAGCTTCAGCCGCTCCGCCGTTGGCACCCAGGCGGACCCGGACGGCAGACTAAAACAGCTGCTCAGTGCCCAGTCGGCCGGTTCCATCACCCGCGCAGCCTCCGCTGGAACTCTTGGCGCCCCGCTCGCCGCGATGACCACGGTTTCGCCCTTCGGGTACCGGGTCAGCCCCATCACGGCCGGTTCAGGGGATTTCCATCGAGGACAGGACCTTGTGGCGCAGTGCGGCACTTCCGTCCTGGCAGCTGCCGCAGGCACCGTCACCTTCGCAGGTTGGCACCCCTATGGCGGAGGGAACCGCGTGGTCGTGGATCACGGCAATGGCCTGAAAACCACATACAACCACCTGTCTTCCTTTAACGTGACCCAGGGTCAGAAAGTGTCCCGGGGGGACGTTGTGGCCTTCAGCGGGACCACGGGCGCTTCCACCGGCTGCCACCTCCACTTCGAGGTGGAAGTCAGCGGTCAAGTTGTCGACCCGAACGGTTGGCTCTAAAGTCAACTGATGGCGAACTCTCAAACCGTCGTGAGTTGCCGTGACCTGAATGTGACATTGCTTACAAATCCCGGTTGGTCTAGCACGATGGAGGACAGAGGCGGACGCCCCATTCCGGGCCGCCAGAGACTGTAGTTTCCAACGACCGTGCACCTTCGGCCGAACACCTCAGAACGGCTTCTGCGGTTGGAGAGCCCCGATCTGAGGTTGCCTTCTGCCTGATTCGTGAAGGTTAGGCAATGTCGTCTGCTCTGTTAGGCACTAGGGGGAAGTGGTGTGCGTCGATCGAAAAGGTTGAAGATCAGGTTCGCCAGAACGGCGGGAATGTACGCGGCGATCAGAAGATCGTGCGGGCGGGCTAAAGAAAGCAACCAAGTGATTGCCGCACCTGCTATCGCGGCGATTGTCAGGACGCGGTATTTCCATTTCAGGCGGGTCAGGACCATAGGTTGGCCGGCGGACCGGCCCCTGATCTTGTCGCCGGCCATGACGATGATCAGCACGGCGATACCGGGAATCAGGGCGGTAGTTTCGAACTGCCTCACCGCGCCGGTGGCTGCCGAAACCCGGGCGATGGCCACGCTCGCACCGGCCAGGACCAGCATGACCAGGGAGCCATCCACCGTGCCCTGCGCTGCCCATCATCACCCATCGCCCCATGCGACGCCCCCGTCATGTGGTTTGTCAACAAGAGCAGAGCACCAGGTACGGGATAATGGAGCCATGGCCAAGACCCCCGCCCAGCGGATCAGGAAGCACGGCGCCAAAGCCGCAGTCCCCGAGCACCAGCTGCCCCCGGTGATTTCCTCACGGACGCCGCAGAGGGCCCAGAGCAACAGCAACCTCATTGTGATCGCCGGCGTCGTGGCCAGCCTCTTCCTGTTCTGGTACGTACATCTGCTGACGCTGAACCAGATGACGCAACTCTCCAACGGACTGGCCATGCCTGACTCGCTGATCGGCGGGTTCCCTGCCGATTATGCCGCCCAGCTGCGCGCCGTCATGGACGACGATGCCCGCGGCCAGCTGAGCTACGTCCACAAGACTGCCGGCACGCTGTTCCCCCTGATCTTTGGCTTGAGCTGGGTGATGCTGATCGGCACCAATGTGGCGAAGAAGGGTCTCCGCTGGGCCTTGTGGGCGTTGCCGCTGCTGTTTGCCGGGGTGCGGTTGTGGGGCAATGCCGCCATCGATGCGGCGCTGGCACCCGCGGTTCCCGACGCCGGCGCCGTGGCCCTCGCATCGGCGCTCACGGTTGCGGGGTGGGTGCTGCTCCTGCTGAGCCTGCTGGTCGGCGGGGCTGCCGTTTTTCTGGGCCGTCGGACTGCCCGTCGGAGTGCTTCATTGCCCTGAGCAGCTACCTTGCCTCCCTGTACGCGCCGACCTGCTATCGGGCCAAGCGAACAAGCCCAGGATGATCGGGTAGGCCTTGCGCGTTCCACGCCGTCGGGCTCGGGGATGCACAGCCCGAAGTGTGTGATCTCGGGACATAGGCGACACATGACTCGGGGCATGCACGACAGCTGACACGCGACACGTGTCTCGGGACATCGGCGACGGAACATGGCGTGTCCCGGGTCATCGGCGACGCGCCTTCCGTCAACGATGGGCCATGTCGAAGAACAAGGTCATCGTCCTGGCCGTACTCGAGGGCGGAATGTCCAAAGCAGAGGCTGCCCGCCGCTACGGCGTCGGCCGCCAATGGGTCCACGAACTCCTCGCCAGGTATTTGGCCGAAGGCGACGCCGGTCTTGAGCCGCGCTCCCGCAAACCCCTTACCAACCCGCAAGCCACTGATCCCGCGGTCCGGGTCCGCATCCTTGCCCTGCGCACCGAGCTGGCCGCCAAAGGCCTCGACGCCGGTGCCGAGACAATCGCCGCGCACCTCGAACGCGAAGGCCGCACCCCGCCGGCCAGATCGACGATCCATAGGATCCTGCGGGATGCAGGCACGGTGGTCCCGGAACCGCACAAGCGGCCCCGGTCCTCGCTGCGTCGCTTCACCGCGGCCCAGCCCAACGAAATGTGGCAGTCCGACTTCACCTACTGGACGCTGGCCGACGGGACCGCCGTGGAGATCCCGGACTTCATCGACGACCACTCCCGCTACCTGCTTCACCTCACGCCCCACCCCCAGAGTCACCGGAACCGTCGTGGTCGATGCCTTCCTGGACACCTCGCAAGAGCACGGCCTGCCCGCCTCCACGCTCACCGACAACGGCCTCGTCTACACCACCCGCCTCGCTGGCGGCCGCGGCCGACGAAACGCCTTCGAAACTCTCATCGCGTCCCTGGGCATCACTCAAAAGAACGGCCGTCCCAGCCACCCCCAAACCCAGGGCAAGATTGAACGCTTCCACCAGACCCTCAAAAAATGGCTCAAGCATCAGCCCGAGGCGCACACAATCGCCGACCTGAACGAGCTCCTGGCCAAGTTCCAGCAGCTCTATAACCACGAACGGCCGCACCGCGCCCTCAAACGCCGCACACCTTCCGAAGCCTACGAGGCAACCCCCAAGGCCGGGCCCGCCATCGCGGCCCAGGGACAGCACTGGCGGATCCGCACCGACCGCGTGGACGCCGACGGCAAGGTCACACTGCGCCATGCCGGACGCCTCCGACACCTCGGCATCGGCCGCGCCCACAAACACAAACCCGTCATCCTGCTCGTCCGAGACGCCGACGTCGCTGCCGTCGAGCACGGCACCGGCGAAATCCTCGCCGAGTTCACCATCAATCCTGCCCGCGGCTATCAGCCGAATAAACAAAACACCCCCGGTCCGAAGACCGGGGTGTCGTCGATGTCGCAGGACATCTGTAGTCGATGTCCCGCGACATCACAATGCACAGACCGAAGGCGATGAACCCCCACTTACTGCGCTCTGACCGTCATGCCCAGGCTGTGGGGATCTGGCTGGCCGCCGTGAGCCGGCCGTGATCACAGCCCTGAGTAGGAGTGCAGGCCGTTGAAGAACTGGTTCACGATGGCGAAGTTGAAGACTACGCACAGGTAGCCCACGATCGAGAGCCAGGCAGCGCGGGTTCCGGTCCAGCCTCGGGTGGCACGGGCGTGCAGGTAGCCGGCGTAGACCACCCAGATCACGAAGGTCCAAACTTCCTTGGTATCCCAGCCCCAGAACCGGCCCCAGGCCTTCTCCGCCCAAATGGCGCCGAACATCAGCGTGAACGTCCAGCCCACGAAAGCAATGGCGTTGATCCGGTAGGACAGGTTCTCCAGGCTCAGCGCATTCGGAACGAGGCGCATGAAGCCCAGCTTGTCGGCCCCTCCGGCGGCAACGGTCTTCTGCCGGTGCGACTGGACCAGCTGCAGCGCGGACATGGCGAAGGTCAGGGTGAACAGGGCCGAGGACAGCACAGCGATGGACACGTGGATGATCAGCCAGTAGCTCTGCAGCGCGGGCACGAGGTGGCCCACGGGCGTCCAGAACGCGACGGAGGCCGCGACCAGCATGATGATGGCCAGTCCAATCACGAAGGTGCCGAGAAAGCGCAGGTCGCGGTGGACCAGCACCAGCAGGAAGACCGCCACGGCCACGAACGCGCCGGTGGTCAAGAACTCGTACATATTGCCCCACGGCACACGGCCCGCGCCGAGCGCCCGGGTGATGACGCCGGCGGCGTGGATGGCGGCCCCGAGTACCGCGAGGGCGACGGCGACCCGGGCCGGAACGCGGCGTTCAGCGCCGTAGCGCATACCGCCGTCGGCGGTCAGGCCTGCCCCGCTGCCTTGGCTGCCGGAGACCGACGACGTCGGGCGCTCGGCCCGGCCGACCGGCCCGGCCACCTCGGAGTCGGCGCGGTCAACAGCCCCGCCGGAGGCCCCGACGCCGGCGCCCACCGGGACGCGGGCCGCCTCGGCGCCGGACAGTGCTGCCGCCTTCAGGTCCACCGCGCGCAGGGTCTTGCTGCTCTTGGCCAGATCCCAGGCGAAGGCGATGAAGGCCACTGTGTACGTGCCGGCCGCGAGCAGCATGAAGAGCTCGCTGTATTGGCCCATGGTCTCGTTCAGGGTAGGCATTAGTTTTCCTTCGTTTGCTCGTGCGGGTCGGCTGTTGACTGGGCCAAGCCTGCTGGGGGCTGTGCCCGGGGGGTGTCTGTCACGTCATTATCCGCCCGACCGCTGGAAGCCGTCCCTGGGGCGAGGCGCCATTGCCCGGCCAGCAAGGACCGCACGGCCGCGGCCTCCGCTGCCAGGCGGTGGTCCTCGCCACGGGCCAGAAGCCCGTACTCCACCATGGTCCTGCCATCCTCATTGTTGCCGGCCCGGACCCAGACGCGACGGCGGTTCACGTAAAGGGAGGTGATCAGCCCGGCGACTGCCAGCAGCGAGAACACCAGGACACCGGCCTGGCCCGGAACCGTCCGGATGTCCACGCCGATATAGCGTTTGAGTCCGTCAAAGCTGATCGAGCCTTTGCCCTCGGGCAGCGTGTAGGTCTGCCCGGCGTTCAGGACAATTCCACCGGCAGGGAGGCCGCGTCCGTTGAGCTGTGTCAGCTTCTGTACGTCCAGGTTGTAGACGTTTTGCGGCTTCCCATCATCCAGGCCGAGGTCGCCGTAGTACGAGTTCAGGTTAAGCTGCGGGTTCAACGGGTCCGGATCGAAGCTGTACGCGACACCCTCGGCGTTCTTCACCGCAGACGGGAGAAAGAAACCGGCAAAGCCCAGCTGGGACGGTCCGGCATCAGGAACTTTGGCCACGATCGTGGAGGTGAAGACGGCATCGGTGGGAATGGACACAACGGGCCCGCTGAACGCGGTCTGCCCGTTTCCGTCCTTCACCGTGATCACGGGGGCGTAGCCGTTGCCAACGAGAAACATCCCTGTCTCCCCGAAGTACACCGGTTCATTGACTTTCAAGATCTGCTGCCGTGGTGGTGCGTTCAGTCCGTCCCGGGTGGTGAGGGCGGCGGTGAAGTCGATCGGCTGGCCGAACTGCTTGGTTGATTCGCGGTCGAAGCGGACGTCGAATTTGTCGAGGGTGACGGTGAAGGGAACCAGTTGGGTGCTCTGGAAATTGGTCCCCGGTGCGAAGTTGTCGTAACCGACCAGGGTGTTCACGAAGGTGTCGCCCTCGACGAGGATCTTCTGCCCCCGGTGGCCGAACATCCCCCCGATGGCGACACAGACCAGGACGCCGATCAGGGAAGTGTGAAAGACAAGGTTGCCTACCTCCTTCAGGAAGCCGCGCTCGGCCCCCACAGACGGCCGCGCGTCGTCGTCCCTTACCTCCACGCGGTACCCGCGTTTTTTCAGGAGCGCCGCCGCCTCCGCAATAGCGCGCGACGCAGGGACACCGGCTCCCACAGGAAGCACGAGCGTACCGTATTCGGGAAGCCGGGACAGCCGTTTGGGTGTTCGCGGCGGCTGCGACCGCATGGCTTTGTAGTGCGCGATGGCTCGGGGAAGAACGCAGCCGATCAGGGAGATGAACAGCAGGATGTAGATGGACGAGAACCAGGCTGAGGAGTACACATCGTAAAGCTGGAGCGCGTCCAGGATCCTGCCGTAGTCAGGGTTGTTCTTGATGTGTTGAGCCACGACGGCAGGGTTCGCGGGCCGCTGCGGAAACAGCGACCCCGGCACCGCGGCAACGGCAAGCAGCAGCAACAGGAACAGTGCCGTGCGCATGCTTGTGAGCTGGGTCCAGGCCCAGCGCAGCATGCCGGGCAGCCCCAGCGGCGGGGGAACCACAGTTCGGTTCCCCGGAGCAGTGTGTACAGGCATCGGCTACTTTCAGGTCTTCGGCGTCGGGGCGTGGCCTCCACCGGATCTTCTACAATACGTAGAAGTAATGATTGTGTATACCTTCATAGGATCACAAGAGGCCGTAAATTCGCCGGGTTGCCGGAGCCTTTGACTTCAGGACGCGAGGTCGGCTTGACCGGCCCGGCCTCGCCGTCAAAATGCCATAAGGTACGGTTCATTCCCACGAAAGCACAACGAAAGAGAATCAAGTTGGCCACCGACTACGACGAAGCACGCCCCGATGTTGCAGAATCGCGTAATGCCACGCTTCAGGCCCTCCGGTCCGCCAACGCCCCGGACGCCCGCAGTGTGGTCAGCGCGCTGGATGAGGCTGACACGACCGATGGTGTGGAACTGCCAGGCGCTGACCTCTCCGATGAGGTGCTGGCCATCGACGTCATCCCGCAAAAGGACGACGAGTTCACCTGCTACTCCTGTTTCCTGGTCCGGCACCGTTCACAGATTGCCGCCGGAAGGGACGGGCACGCTTCCTGCCTTGAATGCGAAGGCTGAATCTTGAGAAAATGCCCGGAGCCAGCAGTACCTTGGTCGCTTGGGGCCGGCACTGCAATCTTTTATGCTGCGCGGGCGCCCGGGCGCCGGTTCCCTTCATCGGCGAAGATCTGATCCTTAGGGCACCAAAGTAGGCTTTGTCCGCGTAGTCGGTTCAGTTCGGACCTGCATTGGCGGTATCGCCTGCTGTTGCGGGGCCACAGCAGGTCGGGGACCCGAGCAGGTTAACTCATGGCTCCCCGTCGTCAGCGCATCTACAGCGGCCAGCTTGGCCACGGCTACTGCGCTACTGGTTTTTGGCGCGGGTGGAAACCAAGTCCTGTGAAGGGGTGGTGCTCCTCGCTGGCAGTGGCCCTGGCCGACCTATCTGCCCGGGGACCCACGCCTCCCACGGTACAGCCACTGCCAATGGCGGATCGTGGGAATCCCGGGCGCGAGCGGCGCCGGCGAGGCCGACCTACGGGGAAATCCAGCGTATCCAGGGTGTGCAACTCATCACTGCGGAGATCAATGCCGGCCTCCCTCCTGGCAGTATTGGCCAGCCACCTACCTACCCGGCAGCCGTCAGCTGGTAGGCGTAGAGCAGGGGTGCATCCACGCTGGACGCACGTATTTCCAGCGGGCCTGTTTCGGGTACGCTGACTTTCGCTGTCTCTTTCGCGCCGTTGCAGGCCGCCCCCAGTTCCATCACCTCGTTGCCGCCGGAGCGCACGCCCAGGAAGGCCTTGCCGCCGCCTTCGCACACCAGCGTCAACTCATAGCTGCCTGCCTGCACGTCCTTTGTGTGAACCACCGGCTGCCCGTTGAGGATTCTGCCGGCGTCCGCCGCTACGGTCCCCGAACCGGCGGGAAGCGCGGCGGCCTGCCATGCCGGTACGTCAGCGTTACCCGCGGAGACCTGCCCGGCGCAGCCTGACACGGCCCCCACGACAGCGGCCGCAGCCACACTGCAAAGGGCGCGCCGAAACAGAGGAGAAAGGTATGCCATCCCTCCAATCTACCCGGCCAATCAGCTGCGGCACCCACGTTCCCGTGCCGCGCGAGCACCGCAGCGGGCAGACGGGACATTCCGACCTTTGCCTGTCCGGGCTGGCATCCGCTACCGGGCAGGAACCCGCCCCGGCCAAGAACCGGCAGGAAGCCGGCTGGGGCCGTAGGGCAGCCGCCTGACCCCTTCACCCGTGGCCGGCCTACTGACACATGCTCGCATCGCCTGGCGCTCTTACCCGCAAAAGCCGCCCCCTGACGCCCTGATGGAACCACCAGCCCGTCAGGGGCCATTGCCCATCACGGGCAGGTCGGTTCCCAGGCGCCGGCACTTAAGGGACCGGCCGGAGGCAGGAAACAAACTGGCATTGGACACGGCAGCGGATACGCCGTTATGGGCGTGACAGCCACGGGTATGGCAGGAGGGACGCCCGTGGGTACGGCGGGCATGACCGCAGACACGTGCGCGGGGGGCCACGAACGAGGGTCCAGGGGCACTGGTTCCGGCGGCATCATCAGGTGGCTGATGTGGCTAGTCAGCGGGCACACCACTGAACAGGTTGAGGCGCCGGGACGCGATGACGGGTCGGCGCCACGCCATCACGAGAGGGCGCTGACGCAGCGGAACGGGGCCTCACCCCGCAGGAGAGGACCCGCTGCCCCTGCACTCAGAGGCGCTGTTCGGTAAAACCATGAACCCGCGGGACCGGCCGGGAGCGTGGATATCATGTAGGCATGGATATCGGCAGCCCCTCATCCGTTCCCGAGGAACCGGACACCCCCCAGCCCGGGGCAGAACGGCCCCGGACGATGCGGCTGTGGATTGTTTTCGTCACGGTCGTGGTCCTCACGGCCGCGGCGTTTTTCGCCATCGGCCGGCTGACCGCAGCCCCGGCGCCCGCGCAGGTATCTGATGCCGGTGCCGACGCCGGATTCGCCCGTGACATGCAGGCCCACCACGCCCAGGCCGTGGAAATGGCCCTGCTGATCCGTGACAAGTCCGCCAACCCGGAGATCCGAGCTATCGCCTACGACATTGCCACCTCCCAGCAGCAGCAGAATGGGCAGCTTTTCGCCTGGCTGCAGGACTGGGGCCTGCCCCAGACAGGCACGGCACCGCCCGGGGCGTGGATGGGGGCAGAGACCGGCGCCGGGCACGCCATGACGCCGGACGCCGGAGGCGGGATGCAGGGCACCGGCGGGATGGGTGGCATGGCCACCGCCGAGCAGATGCAAGCGCTGCGCGAGGCCTCCGGGGCCACGGCCGACCGGCTCTTTACGGACATGATGATCCGCCACCACCAGGCCGGTGTCGAGATGGCCCGGGCCGCCGTCCGCCTCGCCGAGACGTCCAAGGTCCGGGACTTCGCCGCCCGCGTCGTGGACGCCCAGACCGCGGAGATCACCGCCCTGCAGGAACTGCGCGGCAGGATCTGACCCCCTTTCGAAGAAAGCGAGAAACCACAATGTCGGCATCACGGAAGAGCGCCGCGGAACGAAAAGCCATCCTGAAGGCCATCCAGACCAGGCAGCGCGCCGCCGATAGGCGGAGGGCGTGGCTGATCTACGGCACGGGCGCGGTTCTGGTCGCTTCGATCATCGGTGCCGTGACGTTCGTGCTCGTCGGTGATGTGCAGCAGGGTGAGCAGGCCAAGGCGGCCGCGGCCCGGCCCGTGGAAGGCGAGCAGGATTACCCCGGCCAGTCCCGGAACCACACCCGCGAACCCGTCAGTTACCCCCGGACCCCGGCCACCGGCGGAGATCACGCCCCGGTGTGGACGAACTGCGGGACCTACACCGTCCCGGTGGAGCAGATGCAGGCCGTGCACTCCCTCGAACACGGCGCGGTCTGGCTCTCCTACCGGCCGGACCTTCCCAAGGAACAGGTCGCCGAACTGACTTCCCTGGCCGGCAGCCAGGACTACATTCTGCTTAGCCCCGTCGCCGGACAGGCCTCGCCCGTGACCGTGACCGCCTGGGGCAAACAGCTCTCGGTGGACAGCAGCAGCGACGGGCGCCTGGCGACGTTCATCCAGAAATACCGTCAGGGCCCGCAGACCCCAGAACCCGGGGCCGTCTGCAGCGGCGGCGTCCAGGGCTGACCGCCGCCCTCCGCCCCCAGTGCACTCTGCATAGTGTAGACAGGGTCGATCCAGCGGGTAGATGACGCGACGAGGCGGTGAGCAGACAAACCCGGGGTCTGGACGGTGTCGCTCCTTCCGCTGCCGCCCATCAGGGAGATGCATTAGCGGGATAGCGGCGGGCCAGATAGGTGGGCGGCCGGCGCGGGGAGGTTCAGTGATGGCCTTGACCGGCGCCGCGAGAACCGGAGCCACGGGCAAACGCTTAGGGGCAAGCTGGCAGGTATGCTGGGCTGGTGTTGAATGAGTTTTGGGCCACCGCTTCCGCCTCCTACAAAGCCGTTGTTTTCGGCGCCATGGGAGCGATCGCCGTCGGAATCGTACTCACTATTTTGGGGCAAGTTTTCAGGAACGAGACCCTGACCTTCGCCTCGCTGGCCGTCATCGGTGTGGGGCTGGTGCTTCACAGCGCAGGCGTTGTCATCCGCGGGCACAAGGTACAGAAAAGCCTCCGGAAGTAGCCACCCGCCTAGCTGGGTCGTAGTTTCGGCTGGCGGCAGGCCTGCTGACTGCATCCGATCCGTTTGCGGGGAACCGGCCGGACAGGACGCGGCACGGACTGCCTCCCGGGTCTATCCGGGGGTTGTGTGCCGCCGGCGGGTCTTCCAGCGCCTCCACAGCCAGGACTGGCCGCGCTCCGCAGCACCCATGATCCGCACTGCGACGGCCCAGTAGGCGATGCCCGCAGCCACGGACAGCAGCACGGCCAGTACCGGCTGGCCCTCCTTGAAGTCCGGGAAGACCACCCAGTGGGTGACGTAGATGTACAGCGACGCGCTGGCGACCACTCCGACGCCGCGGTGAAGGATCCGGGGCAGCGGGATGGCCGGAATCCACGCGATCATGAGGATGCCCGCCAGGATGGTGGCTTCGCGCCAGGGGTCATCGAAGTAGCCTGGCAGGGTCAGGGCTGCCAGGATGGAAAGCGCCAGGCGCGGCGGGCACGTCCGGGCCCGGGCAAGGGCCCAGCCCAGGGCGAAGAGCCACAGCACCGGGCGCGTGTGCAGGATGTCGACTGGCACCAGGTTGTAGCGGAACATCAGCCCGATGCCCACGAGTGCCAGGGGGAAGACCAGCGGGAAGCGTTTCTCCGCGCGGTGCGCCCAGGGGATGGACAGCAGCGCGATCATGCCTACCAGAACGTAGACCAGCACCTCGATGAACCAGAAGTGCCAGGCGTCCGTCCAGCCGGCGGGCCCGATCATCGTGTTCAGCAGGAACAGGTTGGCGATGGTGTAGTGGAACTTGTCCCCGGCGAGCAGCATCACCGCGCCGATGAACGCCACGGTGGGCAGCATCACCCTGGCCAGACTGCTGAGTTGGCGCCGGAGGCGGGGAAGCCGCTGCCCGTCCAGTTGGAAGCGCGCGAAGTTGTATCCGGCCAGGGCCATCAGGATGTGGGCCGTCCCGGGCCAGCGGATCAGGTCAATGTGGGTGCTGATGATGGTCAGGATCGCCACCGCGCGCAGCACGATACTGGTCTCCAGCGGCGCGATGATCCGCCGGGGCCTGCGCCCGGGCTGGCTTCGCCCGGGCCGCGTAAGGTCCTTGACGGGTGTGACGTGCCAGTTGGCCGGCAGCTGGCCCAAAGCACGCTCCAGCCGGACCGACGCCGCCACGTAGGACAGCGAGTCCCCGCCCAGCGAGACGAACGTATCATCGTCGCCGATGTCCTCACGCTCCAGCGCGTCAGCGAAAATCCGCTTCACGTCCTCGAGCGACCCGCCCGCAGCAGTGTCCGTGCCGTCCTCGTCAGGTCCGCTTCCAAGAACGACGGCTGTGCCGGAAGCACCGGTGCCGCCCGCCCCGGTGCTTGAGCCCGGAACGGCGGCGGCAGGCGGCTTCGTGCTTCCGGGATGCACCGCGGCGAGGGCAAGGACGGCGGGATAGTCGGTCTTGCCGGTCGCCAGGCGGGGCAGCCCGGCGACGGCGTGGACGGCGACGGCGGCGCGCGGCAGGCTGAGCTCCTGGGCGAGCGTTTTGGCGATCATCCGCTCGTCGTGGGTTCCTTCGACGGCGGCCACCAGTCCGGCGTCCGTCCCGGCGCAGGCTGCGTTGAGGCCGAGGCCAGCGAGGATCTTTTCCACCTGGCCGAGGTCGATCCGCAGGCCCGCGATCTTCACGAAGCGGCTGCGCCGTCCCACCACCTCAAACAGCCCGTTGGTGCGCTGCCGTGCGAGGTCTCCGGTGCGGAGCTCCTGCACAGTCCGACCCAGGGCAAGGTCCGCGGGCTTCTGTGCGTAGCCGAGCATCACGTTGGGCCCGCTGTAGACAAGCTCCCCATACCCTTGTTCAGGGTCAATCGGGCTTCCAGGGCCGTCCGGGCCGGGAACGGGGTCGATCCGGAACTCTCCTCCCGGAACCGGGACGCCGATGGTTCCGGCATTCCCCTCCGCCAGGTGTGGCGGCAGGTAGGCCATCCGGGCCGTGGCCTCGGTTTGCCCGTACATGACGAACAGATCCCAACCCTTGCTACGGCCCAACCGCGCATACCGCGTCACCCCCTCCGGTGCCAGCCGTCCTCCGGCCTGCGTGATGTAGCGAAGGGTGGGCAGGTCCCGGTCCGCGAAACCGGCACGGTCCAGCAGCTCGAACGTGTAGGGCACGGCCGCAAAGGACGTGGCCCCGCGGTTCCGGAACAGCTGCCAGAAGCAATCATCCACCACCGACAGGCCGGTCAGCACCAACGCTGCACCGCGGAGCAGGTGGCTGTTGATGACCGAGAGCCCATAGCAGTAGTACATGGGCAGCGTGGTCATGGCGCGGTCGTCGGATGTGATGCCCAGGTACTCGGCGATCGACTCGGCGTTGGACTGCAGGTTGCTGTGTGAAAGCCGCACCAGCTTGGGGGACCCTGTGGAGCCGGAGGTGCTCAGGAGCAGGGCCAGGTCCGGGTGCAGCTCGTGGATGGTCCCGGCCCGGACCTCTTCCAGCCGCAGCGCATCTGCCCCGTGCCCACCAACAGCAGGGCGGATGACGACGTCGGGATCGTAGTCCGCCACGAGCGAGGCAAGGGCGGCCGGGTTGTCCGCGGGGGCCAGCAGCAGCGGGTGGCCGCTGGAGAGCGCGGCGAGGTAAGCCACGAGGGCGTCGATGCTGTGGTCGGCGGCGAGCGCGATGAGCCGCCGGGAGGTGCCCAAACGGTGCGCGAAATCCTGCACGCGTCCGGCCAGTTCACTGTAGGTGACGGCCCGGGCACCGGTGAGGACGGCGGGCCGGTCGCCATGGCGGGCAAGCCCCGCAGCAAAGGCAACCCCCGCGATTTCAAGGGGAAGAGTCACCGCGCCACCATAGAGGGAAGGCTTACCTAACTTCAACTGGAATAATTAGGAAACGCTTTCGTGACTTAAAGCGTTGGGGTCGTCCGGGCTGGCAGGGTATGAAAACGAGTGTTCGACCAACTGTTGTGGCCAATGACCGTTTCGCCCAAACCCTGAATGGTCCCGGACCGCGGGCATCCGCCCGCGCGGCACAGCGCATCCGACGGGGCCTTCCCTGTAGTGCGAACGAAAAGCGTCGGATTGGGCAGCAACCTGATGCTGATCGGCGGCGTCGGGAAGGAAACACTGTCCGGCAGGCTCCCAGGCAAAATCGATTGTCCTGAAGGTGTTCCCCGGAGCATCACCGCCCGTGGGCCCGCGGCGCCGACCGTTCGTGCATCTCGGGTGCCGCGACTACGATAAGGGCATGAATCGTCGTCTTGCCGCTGTCATCGGGGCCCCGTTCATTCTGCTTGTGGCTGGCTGTGGCCAGGTACAGGACGCAGTGAAAGGCGCCGCCAGCGACGCCGCTTCACAGGCAGCCACGGCGGCCGCCGACGCGGTACGCGGCCAGATCTGCTCGCCTCTGCAGGACGGGCAGCTCAGCGCACGGGACCAGCAGGTCCTCTCACGCCTGCTCCCGGCAGCGAAGGCCGCAGGCGTCCCGGCCGAGTTCGCCGCCCCGCTGGAGCAGATCGCGAAGGCCGGTGACCAGGTGCCAGGCGCCTCGGTCACGGCATTGCTCCAAGCGTGCGGCATCACCCCACCGCGGACGCCCACCAGCAAGTAGCGCCACGCAGTGAACCGTTACGACGCAACATCGCTGACCCGTCGCGTCCGAAAAGTCCTCGTACCCTTCTGTGCACCCAGCGAACTACAAGCTTAGTGTGAGCATAATTCGATCGGAGCTTCGGTCAACCGCTGTTTGACCGGGGCTCCGCCAGTTTAAGGCCCGAGCTGTGCACTTGTTGCAGACATCCCTTTAGCGGAGGGTCCCGTCCTGTTGGGTTCGCGGACAGCGGGTGCGGCCGGCGGAGTGTATGGACCAGCCAGACAGCTCGACATTTATGCCGATAAACGCCCGTAGGCGACGGGCGGGTTTTGCTTCAGCGCTACCTGCGTCCTGCAAATGGGCGCCAGACACCTCGACCCCTACCCGTCCGCGCTGGCGTTTGCCAGCCAGCAGGAATCTGCCTCCGCCAAGGAACGGCAGAAGACCATCGACGCCTCCTTTGCCGCGGACATGGCTGCCTTGGGGCGCGGATCACCTTATGGGTCAGGAAGCATGACAGCTTCGCGGGGAAGGCCGTCTATATCGGCAGGAGCCAGGGTCCCGAGTTCCTTGGCTACAGGGAGTCCGTTGTCAACGGCAGCGCGGGAGCGGGATTCACGGCCGAGAGCGGGCAGATCGCCAACACGGGGCACTCATGGGAGAAGCATTCACACTGCTGCCCGAAGACCTCTACTTTCTCGCACAGCGCTGGGATTCCGCCCGTAAACGGCGGATATTCCCGGGGCATAACACGCGGACCGGGCCTGCGGTACACCAACGTACGGGATGGTGTCAGTCGGCTGAAAATCTATCCGCTGGCGGTTCCGCTTCAGCCCCGGGCTGCTCGGCAACGGTGTACACCGTTCCACCGGGCGCTTCCCCGCTGTCCTGTCCTGAGGCGGAGAACTGCGCCTGGTAGCGCACCCGGCGAATCCGCCGCGTCATGGACACCATGAGCATCACAACAGCTATGACCATAAACGCTGTCATCACGAATCCGAGTAATCCCGGCGTCACCCGGTCCGCAGTCAAACCAGGCCTCAACCCGTCAGTCCCAGGACCGGGAGCAGGCGCCGTGCTCAGGGCTTGAAGGCCCGACGCAACGAAAATGTTCTGCACTGACTCATCCTTTTAAAATCTTTCCGAACGTGCTTATGGACACTGTGTCCACGAATGACAAACCGCGGGTGAAGCACCGCCCCCTACAGCCATGAAAGCCACGACCTGAAATGTCTGGGTGTCATGCCTGGCTTGACGACCAACGACACTGATCAGGATCTGGGCGGGATCATTCCCCTGGCACCAAACACGCACTTTATTCGAACGCCGGTGCAGTGGCCCAAAACCATTCAACACCACCACAGCATAGGCGGGCCCGGTCACGAGCTCCGTTCCGGCCGCGGGGGTACGGGTGTTGTGGTCTCAGACGCCCGCGCCCCTGGACGCGTCCCGAGCGCGGAGGGACGCTATTTGGTTTTGGGTTCGCGGTAGGCCAGGAGACGCAGGGCGTTGGCGACGACGAGCAGGGTTGATCCTTCGTGGATCACGACGGCGAGGCCAATGCCGATGACCCCGGTGATCGTGGCCGGGATGAGGATCGCGACGACGCCGAGGCTGGCCCAGAGGTTCTGGCGGATGATCCGGCTGGATTGCCGGCTGAGGTTCACGGCGAACGGGAGCCGTTCGAGATTGTCGCCCATGAGGGCCACGTCGGCGGTTTCCATGGCGACGTCGGAGCCGGCGGCGCCCATGGCGATTCCGACGGTGGCGTTGGCCATCGCGGGGGCGTCGTTGACGCCGTCGCCGACCATGGCGACCTTGTGTTCCCTTGTGCGCAGGTCGATCACGGCCGCGACCTTGTCTTCGGGCAGGAGGTCGCCGCGAGCCTCGTCGAGTCCGAGCTTCCCGGCGACGGCGTCGGCGACGGTCTGGTTGTCGCCGGAGAGCATGATCATGTGCCGGATGCCGGCGGCGCGCAGTTGCGTGACGACCGGTGCCGCGGAGTCCCGGGGGGTGTCCATCAGGCCGAGGACGCCCAGGTACCGTGATCCCCGGCGGACGACCATGGTGGTCCGGCCCGCGGCTTCGAGGCGGGCGGTGGCGTCGGTGATGTCCTGGGTTAGTGTTGCCCCGTCGATTTCGGTGAAAAGCCGCTGCTTGCCGATGTGGATCTGTTCGCCGTCGATCAGGGCGCTGACCCCCCGCCCGGTGATGCTGGTGACCGCCCCGGCGGTCAGGAGGGGTGAGCCGTCCAGCCGGGCGCGGGCGGCCGTCACGATGGCCGAAGCCAGCGGGTGGTCGCTTCGGGACTCCACGGCGAGGGCGACGTTGAGCAGTTCGGATTCCGTGACGCCGTCTGCGGGTTCGACGTCGGTCATTTCCGGTTTGCCCTCCGTGAGGGTGCCGGTCTTGTCGAAAGCGATTGCACGCAGGGTGCCGAGGTTTTCCAGCGGGCCGCCGCCTTTGATGAGCAGGCCGCCGCGGGCCGCGCGGGCCAGCCCGGACAGGACGGCGCTCGGGGTGGAGATGGCCAGGGCGCAGGGGCTGGCGGCGACCAGCACGGCCATGGCCCGGTAGAGCGTGGCGGAGAACGGTTCGTCGATGACGAGGCCGGCGAAGAGCAGGACGGCGACGAGGATCAGCACGGCGGGGACGAACACGCGCTGGAACCGGTCGGTGAAGCGCTGCGTGGGGGAGGTCTGGGCCTGGGCTTCGCTGACCATCCGCACGACCCGGGCGAGCGTGGAATCCTTGGACAGCCGGGTCACCGCGATCTCCAGCACGCCGGGCCCGTTGACCGTGCCGGCGTAGATGCGGCTTTCGGCGGGGATGTCCGCCTCGACGCGGGAGGCCTGTGGCCCGATCGGGGTCTTGTCGACGGGGATGCTTTCCCCGGTCACGGCCGACTGGTCCACGCTGCCCTGGCCGACGGTGACGTAACCGTCGGAGGGGATGCGGCTGTTGGGTTTGATGACGACGGTGTCGCCGATCCGAAGCTCACCGACCGGGATCTCCTGCTCGGTTCCGTCGCGTGTGACGATCGCGGTGTCCGGGGCGAGCTCCGCCAGGGCCGTGATGGCGCGCCGGGCCCGTCCCATGGCGTAGCTTTCCAGGGCGTGGCCGATGCTGAACAGCGCCAGCAGCAGGGCGCCCTCGGCCAGGTCCCCGAGCACCGCGGCGCCGGCGGCCGCGACCAGCATCAGGAAGTCGATTTCAAACCGCTTGGCCATCACCGTCTGGATGGCTTCCTTGAGCGTGTAGTAGCCGCCGAAGAAATACGCGGCGATATACAGACCCGTGGAAACCGCGTCCGGCACCGCGGGGCTCAGCCCGAGAAGGAAACCCGTCGCCAGGGTCAGGGCACACAGGATCGCGAAGATCAGCTCACTGCGCTCCCCGAAGATCCCGCCATGTTTGTGATCATGCTCTTCGCGCTTTTCGTGTTTGTGGTCGTGCGCTTCTGCCCCGCGTGCGGCGGCTTCGGGTGCGGCTGCCTCGCCTGGACCTGCCCCGGGGGCTTGGGGGCCGCGCCGGCCTGTGTGCGGTGGCGTTCCGAAGCGTGTCAGGACGTCCGTGATCGCCTTCTCCGAGGTCCGGTCCGTGAGGTATTCAACCGTCACAGAACCGGTGGCGGAGACGTGGGCCTCGGCCACGCCGTCCAGGCCGCGCAGCCGCTGTTCGAGCAGCTGCGCCCGGGCGGGCCTGGAGATGCCGTCCACGTCGAGGCTGAGATGCCCGAAGCCGCTGTCCACCCGTGCCCCCAGAGACAGGGCCAGCTCACGGATCCTGCCCAGGCTAATGACACCGGGTTCGAAATGCACGCACAGCTGCGCCGCTTCGGCGCCGTCCGGGCGTTTGACGTGGGCGTTGATGACGCCTTCCCGGGCCTGCAGGCCGTCGGTCAGGATGCGGACGCAGGCGTCCTGTTCATCCAGCGCCTCCGGCAGCACGGTCCTCAGGTCAAGTTGTGTGTCGGTTGCCATGCGTGCTCAATTCTCAATTCACGGGATCAGGATCAATTGGCGGGAGTAAGGTCTGCGGGGACTACCCGAACAGGTCACCGAGGAACCCGCCGCGCTTGCGGCTGTCGTGCCGGTCCCCGTGCCCGGAGCCGTGGTGTCCGTCCCTGCGGTCCGGGTAAGCCGGCTGACCGTACGGGGCCTGCGGGGACGGAGGCTGGATATACGGGGCCTGCGGGCTCGCGGGGGCGGGGTTCCGGGCCGCGTAGAACGAGGCTTCGGCGTCCATCAGGGACTCGAGCTCGCCCCGGTCCAGGAAGATTCCGCGGCACCCGGTGCATTGGTCGATGATGACGCCGTTACGCTCGTAGGGACGCATCTCCGCAGCGCATTTGGGGCAGGTGAGAGGGGTTGGTGAAGTGTTCACGATGGCTCCTGATGGTTGGGGTAAGGTTCAGTGAGGGCAGGGGCTGCAGTGACCACCGGAGAGTGGCCGGCGTGGGTGATCGCGAGGTCCAGCAGCATCCGGACATGGCTGTCCCCGAGCCGGTAAAAAACGACACGGCCCGCCCGGCGGGTTTCCACCACACGGTGCGCACGCATCAGCCGAAGGGCCTGACTCACCGAGGACTCACTCAGCCCGGCCACCGAGGCAAGATCCTGCACACACACCTCCCCGGCTTCCAGCAGCGTAGCGAGGATCCGGACCCGCCCGGGGTCGCCCATCAACCGGAACACCGCTGCGACGCGTTCAACATCCTCCGCCGAGGGCAGCACCGCCCGGAGGACATCAACACGTGCCCGATAACCGCTGACGTCCCGGCTCCCCGCGAGCCAACAGGGGCGGGGATGGATCGAAGTCGCCGAGTCATATGAACACATTATCATTTGATCATATAAAGGCAAGTTGATAGGCTGCGCCTGCAACAAAAGTGACTACGGCGGCACAGGATCCACCCGGGGCGACGCCCCTGCCTGGCGTTAGGCCGAGAATCCTGCAGCACCGGTCGTCGCAGGCGGTTGCTCGAGAGAGCCCCGGGTCGAAACGCACGCCGGTGGCGGGTGAAGCGGCCTTCCCATGGTGTACTGATCGCACTGGCGCCGACTCCGCTATGCTCGCCGCGGCATGATCGGAGACCTCTCGGGTCGGCCGTTCCACCATCAACCCACGCCCCGGTGACCGGGACACGTTCCGGAGACGAGATCATGACAGGACCATCAGCGGATGTCACCGACGCCGCTATTTTTGTGGCCTTCCCCGTCGCGGCGGCCGTCATCGGATCGGTCATCGCTGTTCTGCGGCCCCCGGGGCTGAAGACCACCAGCGCTGTCCAGCATTTCGCGGCGGGTGTCGTCATGGCCGCATTGGCCGGCGAGGTGCTCCCGGATCTGCGGAACGAAGGAAGCCTGCCCTGGGCTATTGCCGGCTTCGTCGCCGGCACGGCTGTGATGCTTGCACTTGGCGCGCTTGGCCGGCGACTTGAGCAGAAGCAGGAATCGTCCGGACCGGGGCTGCCGTTGGGCTTGCTCGTTGCCGTGGGAATCGACCTGCTCCTAGACGGCATCCTGGTCGGGCTGGGGGCGTCACTCGGTGCCCGCCAGGGCTTGATCCTGACGATTGCTCTGACGATAGAGATACTCTTCATAGGCCTCTCCGTAACGATTAACCTGACCAGCAACGGCCTGTCGCGAACCCGGGCGGTAGCCACGACCAGCGGCCTGGGCCTGCTTACGGGCGTTGGCGCCGTCGGTGGTGCAGCTGCCCTCGGCGGCGCCAGCAACCAGACACTGGCCTTGGTCCTTGCTTTCGGTGCCGCCGCCCTCCTTTACCTGGTGGTGGAGGAACTGCTGACGGAGGCACATGAACATGCCGAGACCGCATTCCTGGGCGCTATGTTCTTCCTGGGCTTCCTTACCATCTACATCCTCGCCGCCCTCTAGCCCGCGCGGATCATGCTGATTGCGGCCGCGGTGATTTATGCACCGGGGGACAGTAAGCTACCGCCCCCGGTTTGTCGGATTCATTTTCTCTGGGCGGCCCCCGACCAGCCCTCGGCACGACTGATGCGGTCACGTTCATTACGACTGGCCGGTGATAGTCAGGAGAATGAGCACGCAGTTGAGGCCAACGATGAGGAAAGCGCTTGCCCAGCCGGCGATTTTTAGCGGGCGTGAATCGGTGTGGATGCCCATAATGTCCCGTCTTCCGGTGAGCCGGATCAGCGGTATGAGGTCGAATGGAATGCCGAAACTCAGCAGGACCTGGCTCAGGACCAGGGCGAGTGTGGGTTCGATCCCGGCCCCGAGAACGGCCAGGGCCGGCACCAGGGTGATGACGCGGCGGGTGAGAAGCGGAACCCGGATTTTGAGAAGTCCCCCCGCCCGCCAACAGGGGCAGGCCGAAGAGCAGATTCAGTGCCACCGCACCGGCAACAACCTCGGCCTGACCCAGTACAGCCGCCTGCGCCGGGTACCCAGGCGCTGGCCGAGAATTTCCGGAAGGCTGTGGCCGGTGGCAAGGCCAAGCTTGGCCGACTGGTACTGGACGAGGACGGCCATGGCATTCACGACCACGAGCACCTAGACGAGCAAGTATCCGAAGTTTGTACCCGCCGTCAGGTTCGCCGCAACATTTCCGGGATCCACGTAGGCGATAGAGGCGACGAATGCCGGCCCCATCAGCAGCAGCCGCGCCCGCCACCGGTGATTGATCGCCCGGCTTTCCGGGAGGGTGGAAGTGGCCATCGGGTCCTCGCCATCGGGGTTTCTGATATGACCGCAATAGCGATAATTCAGCCTTACTGAAACATTTTTTTCGGCGTTCCTAACTCGGTGCGGATCAGCCGTGGTGTCCTCCTTGGTCGGGCTACCTGCCCTTCCACGCGACGGCAGCCCCTGAGGCACCAATAAACCCGGCAAGTGAAAACAGAATGCCGACCACCCTGTCCGTGCTGTCAGCGGCCCCTGCGATGAACAGCACCCCCAGCACTCCCACGATGGCCATGGCGATGACGCAGAGAAGTCTCATTGATTCCTTCGGTGGCAAGGGAACCTCTACGGTTGTATCCCAGATGCTGTGGCACCATCCAAGGTACTGTCTCCGCCGCGTAACGGCCGCACCATGGTCCGTCGCCAGCGCCTTACCAAGGAGCGGGACGTAGCCACAACCGGCAGTCCGGCCGGCTTACAGGCGTCAGCACCGTTGGTTTGGTAGGGCGGCTGTCCCCTCCATATTCTTTCCTCCTTCTCACTCTCTACATATTGGCCCCGCCTCTGGCCCGCACGTGCGCCTCCGGCGGTGCGGGCCCGGCGGGATCCGCGGGTCGTCGGCCCCCTTCGGTGGCGAACCATACTGTCCCGCGCATGGAGGGTCGCACACGGCCGCCCCCTCCGGAAACCGAACCGGCGCGGCGGCGGACATGCCCGTGGCGATCACCACATTGGCCACTCACCGCCCACCGGCATAGCCGCCCCGGTCGGCCGAGAATCCCACGAAAAATCAATCCATGAGGAGTCGTCATGAACGCTTCACCTGCCACGCTGACCTGCCCCAAATGCGCTGCGGAGATGCGTCCCTACGAGCGTAACGGCGTCATCATCGACCAATGCACCGGGTGCCGCGGAATCTTCCTGGACCGGGGCGAGCTCGAGTCCCTGATGGACGCCGAAGCCTCGTTCTACGCGGCCCGGAACCCCGCCCCCGCGAGCCCGCAGGCCCCGTATATCCAGCCTCCGTCCCCGCAGGCCCCGTACGGTCAGCCGGCTTACCCGGACCGCAGGGACGGACACCACGGCTCCGGGCACGGGGACCGGCACGACAGCCGCAAGCGCGGCGGGTTCCTCGGTGACCTGTTCGGGTAGTCCCCGCAGACCTTACTCCCGCCAATTGATCCTGATCCCGTGAATTGAGAATTGAGCACGCATGGCAACCGACACACAACTTGACCTGAGGACCGTGCTGCCGGAGGCGCTGGATGAACAGGACGCCTGCGTCCGCATCCTGACCGACGGCCTGCAGGCCCGGGAAGGCGTCATCAACGCCCACGTCAAACGCCCGGACGGCGCCGAAGCGGCGCAGCTGTGCGTGCATTTCGAACCCGGTGTCATTAGCCTGGGCAGGATCCGTGAGCTGGCCCTGTCTCTCGCATGGGAAGCCCAAAGACCCCTCATCTCGTCCGGCGCAACGGGGAAGACCGGGGCAGCGGCGTTGAGGATCACCGGCGGCGTTCCGGCCGGCGGGCCAGCTGCTGAAGGTATTCGTTATACGCGTCCAGCTCCGGAGTGCCTTCTGTCGCGGCGGACCGGTCGGAACGGGCCCAGCCTTTGGCCTCATCCCGCTGCCAGCGGACCAGGATGAACATGAGCATCAGGACCCCGGGCAGTTCCCCATAGGACCAGGCCAGGCCGCCGGCGACTCCCTGGTCCGTCATGGGGTTGACGTTCCATTGCGGGGGAGGTGTGGAGAAGAAGTCGATCATCGGCGCGGTGGCCATCATGAGGACGACGCCGAAGAACGCGTGCAGGGGCATTTCGGCGAACATATCGATCATCCGGCCGAAATGGCTTTGGCGCGTCGGCAGCGGGTCCGCTGAGATCAGCGGAACCGTGAACAATATACCGGCGGCCAGGAACAGCAACTCGAGTCCGACGTGCCCGTACCAGCTGGGCAGGAGGAGATCCGCACTACCGGAGAAGTACACGCCGTAGAAGCTGAGCAGAAACAGCGGCACCATGAAGGCCGGGTGGATCGCCAGCCGGCCCCAGCGGGAGCGGAGACCCCAAATGGCGGCGCGCAGGACCACCCGGCCCGGCCCGAAGTGAGGTGTAGCCCGCAACAGCAGCGTCCCGGGGGAGCCGATTACCAGCAGCGGCGGCACGGCCATCATCAGCGTCAACTGCTGGAACATGAAGATTGAGAACATCCGCAGCCCGTAGCCTTCGATCCCGGCGCCCATGACCACGATGATGGCCAGGGAGCCGGTTAGGAAGGATGCGGTGCGGACCGGCGACCAGCGCCGACCCTGCCGCCAGAGACTTATGGCACCGGCGAGATACAGCAGCGCGCCGAGAGCGGCCAGAGCCGGTATCAGGGGTATGGGCTGCAGGTTGGGAGCCAAGTATTCGGCCAGCGAAGGGGGCAGCGTCGGGATCCAGACGGGCCCGTCGATTTCCGGTTCCGCCATCACGGCACCCGGATCCGGCGTGCCGGGTGCGTTAGCGTCCGGCGACCATTTTCAGTCTGTCCTGCCCGGTGTGCCCGACATGTGTCAGGCCCAGGTCCAGGAGCATGCGGACGTGGGCGTCCGCCAGCGAGTAATAGGCCATCCTGCCGGCGCGCCGGACGGTCACCACGCGTGGTCCGCGCAGCAGCCTCAGGGCATGTGAGACGCCGGATTCGCTCAGGCCCGTGGTGGCGGCCAGATCGCAGACGCACATTTCGCCTTCGAGCAGGGCGATGAGGATCCGGACCCGTCCCGGATCCGAGAGCAGGCCGAAGATGACGGCAAGGTCCGCGACCTCGGCCTCCGCGGGCATCCGGGAGCGGACCTGTTCGACTTTGTCGGCATCCACCAGGCGGAGGGAGCATTCGCTGACCTGGCCGGCAGGTGTCGGGGGCCGTGAGCTTGTGGTCATTTGTCAAGATTACCTCTAATGCTAATGCTTCGCATTTACTCCGCGGCGGGGGACCACCCCGGGCGTCCGTTTAACGTGTGAACAACTCTACAGATAATCTGGTTGAGACCGGCAGTGCGCCGGCACCGCCTGCGGCTGTACACGGCAGCGGGTCCGGACCCACGACTTTGAGGATGCATAGTGGCGTTGAAAGCCCCCGCCTCTGCCAACACGCCGACGGTTTCGCCGCGGTTGGTCTGGCTCGCCGTTGCCGGTGTCATTGCGGTGGTGGCGGTCCTGGCGGCCAGTGCATACGGCAGCGCCGCCCTGCCTCCGGAAACCCGGGACCCTGGAGCTCTGGTGCGCTGGGGCTACGGGATCGCCCAGACTCTCCAGAACACCGCCGCCGCGGCCACGATCGGCGCCCTCGTTTTCGCTGCCTGCATCATCCCGCCGGCGCTGCGGGGTCCGGGGCGCGGGAACCCCGGCCGAAGGGGACCGGTCTCTGCGGCGGTGGAGCACCCCGCGTTCACCCGCATCATGGTGCTGGCGTCCACGGCCAGCGTGCTCTGGACGCTGTCCGCCATGGCCGTCCTGGTCTTCAGTTTCTCCGACATCACCGGCATCCCCATCTCCGGCAGCAGCGAATACGCCTCCCAGCTGGCCTCCTACATCACCGAGTTGCCGACAGGGACAGCGTGGCTGTGGGTGGTCATCATTTCCGCGTCGGTATCGACGCTCACGTTCGGTCTCCGGTCCCGCGGCGGACTCGCCGCTGCGGCGCTGCTGTCCCTGGCCGGGCTCCTTCCCATGATCCTCATCGGGCACGCTGCCGGCGGCAGCGACCACGAGCAGGCCATCAACTCCCTGGGCCTTCATCTGGTGGGGGTGTGCTTGTGGCTGGGTGGGCTGATTGCGCTGACGGTCGGAGGGACCGCCTTTGGCAAGGACACCGCGGCGGTCCTGGAACGGTTTTCTACCCTGGCCGGTTTCGCTTTCATCCTCGTGGTCGCCTCCGGCATCATCAACGCCGCCATCCGCATCGACCTCCCCGCGGGGCTGGCCTCGCCTTACGGCGTCCTCCTTCTGGGCAAGACAGCTGCCGCCCTCGTTTTGGGCGCCATCGGCTTACTGCACCGCCGACGAATCCTCCCGCAGCTGTCCCTGAAGCCCGGACCCGGGACGCACACCCGGTTGCTGTGGCGCTTCATCGTCGTGGAGCTTTTGATCATGGGCGCGGCCAGCGGCCTGGCCGCGGCCCTGAGCCGGACGCCTCCGCCCGGGGGAGAGGACATCCGGCCGGCCCTGACGCCGGCAGAGATCCTCACCGGCTACCTGCTGCCCCCGGAGCTGACTGCAGAGCGGTGGTTCACCGTCTGGCGGCCGGACTGGCTCTGGATCGCCGTGGCCCTGACCGGCGCTTATCTGTATCTGCGGGCCGCGCAGCGCCTCCGGGTCCGCGGTGACACCTGGCCCTGGGCCCGGTCGCTGCTGTGGCTGACCGGCCTGGCCGCACTGGTGTTCTTCACCTCAGGCGGTCCGTCTGTCTACGGCAGGGTCCTGTTCAGCGCCCACATGCTGGACCACATGGCTCTAACCATGGTCGTCCCGGTGTTCCTCGTCCTCGGGTCCCCGGTCACCCTCGCGCTTCGAACACTGGCCCCACGGCATGACGGTTCCCGCGGCCCCAGGGAATGGATCATGGTTCTGGTCCATTCACGGGTGGCCGCCATCGTGACCCACCCTTTGTTCGTTGCCGCCAACTTCGCCGGATCCATCGTTCTCTTTTACTACTCCGACGCGTTCGGCTTCGCCCTCCGTGAACACGTCGGGCATGAACTAATGACGGTCCATTTCGTTATCACCGGCTACCTCTTTGTTCTATCCATGATCGGCACCGACCCTGTTCCGCGCCGTGCGCCCTACCCGCTGCGGCTGCTGCTGCTACTGGCCACCATGGCTTTCCACGCCTTCTTCGGCGTGACCCTGATGGGCTCAACCACCCTGATCCAGTCGGACTGGTTCACCGGTCTGGGGCGGGACTGGGGGCTGCCGGCGCTGGAGGATCAGCAGATGGCCGGTGCGATCACTTGGGGTATCGGCGAGATCCCCACCGTGCTGATTGCCCTCGGCGTGGCGGTCATGTGGTCACGGTCCGATGCCCGCGAAACCCGGCGCACCGACCGTGCCGCAGCCCGGAACAACGACGCCGACCTCACCGCCTACAACGCCATGCTCGCCCGCCTCGAGGAACGCAGCACCGCAACGGACCGGACCCATGACCGGGCCAACTAGCGCACTGCGACCCCTCCGCCCCGGCACCCAACTGCCAGCCGGACAGAACACGAAATGCTCCGAATCCAGAAATCACTGTATTATCCGGGAAATGCGCATACTGTCCACGCCCGATGTTCTGGCACGCTTCGGCAAGGCACTGGCCGACCCGACCCGGGCAGCCATCCTGCTCGAACTCAAATCCGGCCCGGCGTGCCCCTCGGAACTTGCCGACCGGATCGGAGTCAGCCGCCAGATCCTCTCCAACCACCTGGCCTGTCTGCGCGACTGCGGGTTGGTGGCCGGGGACCCCGCAGGACGACGGGTCCAATACCGACTCTCGGACCCGCGACTGGTGCACGCCCTGGATGACCTGCTCGGCACGATCCTGACCGTCGACCCGATCTGCAGCTGTGCCGAGCCCGATTGTCCCCAGGACAAGCCGTCCCCGCTGACCGGCCAGGAACGCATGACGAAGGTAGGCCCATGAGCGGGCACGATCACGACCATGGCGCGGCCGCCGCGGGTAACCGCAGCAAACTGATTCTCGTCTTCGCCATCACGTTCACCGTGATGATCGCGGAGATCATCGGCTCGGTCCTCACCGGCAGCCTGGCGCTCCTGGCCGACGCGGGCCACATGTTCACCGACTCGACCGGGCTGCTCATCGCCCTGATCGCCGCCTCGCTGGCCCTGAAACCTGCCGCGGCCAAACGGACCTGGGGGTACAAGCGCGCAGAAATCATCGCCGCGGCCGGGCAGGCTGCCTTGCTGCTGGGCGTCGGCGGGTTTGTCATCGTTGAGGGCATCCGCCGCCTCATCGAGCCGCCCGAAATCGGAGGCGGAACGATGTTGTGGTTCGGCGTCATCGGCCTCGCCGGCAACGCCGTGGGGCTCATTGTTCTGGCCTCGGGCCGGAACCACAACTTCAACATGAAGGCCGCGTTCCTGGAAGTGCTCAACGATGCGCTGGGGTCGGTGGCCGTGACTGTCGCGGCGATCATCATTGCCGTCACCGGCTGGGTCCAGGCCGACGCCGTCGTGTCCCTGCTGATCGGTGTCCTGATCATTCCCCGTACGCTGAAGCTGCTCCGGGACACCGTCAACGTGCTGATGGAAAACGCCCCGCAGGGCCTGGACATGAACGAGGTCCGCGAACACATCCTAGCCCTGCCCCACGTCATTGACGTCCACGACCTGCACGCCTCCCTCGTCGCCTCCGGGACACCCGTCCTCTCGGCGCACGTCACCGTCGAGGACGGCTGCATGACGGACGGCCACGCTGCGACCATCCTGGCGGACCTGCAGAGCTGCGTGGCCGAACACTTCGACGTCAGCGTCGAACACTCCACCTTCCAGATCGAACCCGCCGCCCACCGCGACCAGGAAAGCATCCACCACTGATGACACAGACCACGACAGCCCCCGCCCCACCGGACCCCGCGAAAAAGGTCCGTCTGGTCCTCTGGATCCTCCTGGGCGTCATCGTCACCGCCGGCGTGATCTGGTACGCGGTCTTCACCGCCGCTAAGCCGGCGCCGCCGGCACCGCAGCCGGTGGCCGACGCGCAGCTGGTCCGCGACGACAGCCACCGCGTCACTTCACCGGCCACAGAGAAGGCCCAGCTGGTCGAGTTCCTGGACTTCGAATGTGAATCCTGCCGGGCAGCGCAGCCGCTCGTGGAGGAACTGAAGAAGGAATTCGGCGACAGGATCACCTTCGTCAACCGCTACTTCCCGCTTCCCGGACACAGGAACTCCGGAACCGCGGCCCTGGCCGTGGAGGCCGCCGCGCAGCAGGGCAAGTACGAGCAGATGTACACCAAAATGTTCGACACCCAGCCGCAATGGGGCGAAAAGCAGGACTCCCAGGCGCCCCTGTTCAGAACGTACGCGCAGGAACTGAACCTGGACCTGACCAAGTACGACGCCGCCGTAGCGGACGAAAAAACCATTGACCGGATCCGCAAAGACGTCGCCGACGGCAAGGCGCTGGGAGTGACCGGCACCCCGACCTTCTTCCTCAACGGCCAAAAGCTGACACTCAGCACCGAGGCGGACTTCCGGCAGAAACTTACCGACGCCGCCAAATAAGGCAGTCGCCGTGCACGGCCGCCTGCTTTTGCCCGGCCAACACTTTCTACGTAGTGTAAAACTTTCTGCCTGAGGAAGGAGCCCGACGGTGAAACGACGCGCGCCGTTTCGGGTCACCAGGGCCCTCGCCGCGGCCGGGACGGCCCTCTTCCTTGCCGCAGCTGCGCATCTTGGCGCCGGGGGGGCACTGCCGACGCCGCCGGTCATGGCAGCGCTGGCCGCTCTGGCCGCCCTCACCGCAGCGCCCCTTACCGCGCGGACCATGACAGCCCCCATCCTTGTCGGCTATCTCCTCGCCGGGCAGTTCGCCCTCCACCATGCCTTCGCCGCACTGTCTGTCCCCGCAGCACCCGGGGGTGTGCCGGTTGCACACGTACACGGCAGGACGGACGTTTCCTTCCAGGGATCCGTCGGCCGGCCGGGAGTCCCGGACGCCTATCCGGCCGATGCCATGCTCGGGCTGCATCTTCTGGCCACGCTCGCCACCGCCCTGGTCCTCGCACGGGCCGAGGCCACGCTGTGGATGCTGGCCTCATGGCTGAAGGCCCTGATAGCCCCGCCGGCTCCAGCGGCCCTGCCACCCGTGTCCCGCACCGCAGCCACCGGCGAGGGGCGGCGCATCCACCTGGGAACTTCGCCCGGACGGGTCCCGGCGAGGGGGCCGCCGCGGACAGCGGCCTGCTCGGCCGGCCCCGCCACCCTCCCAACCACCCAGAATTGCGAACACACCATGAACCTGACCCACAAAAAGCGCACCCTCCTTTCCCTGGCCCTCGCAACCGGGCTGTTAATCCCTGCGATGGCCGCCGGGCCAGCGCAGGCCCATGATGCCCTTCAGTCCACATCCCCGGCAGCGGACACAACCGTGACCTCCCCGCCAGAGACAGTCTCGCTAACTCTCTCGGAGCCCCCGACCGATTCGGCCAGTCTGAACCTGAGCGTCATCACGGTCACCGACGGGGAGGGGAAAACAATCAGTGACGGAAAAGTGACCGTTACGGGCGCCACGATCTCCACGAAAGTCACCCCGGGGGCCAATGGAGCCCACAAGGTGCTGTGGCGGGCCGTCTCCTCCGACGGACACCCGATCGACGGAAACTACGCGTTCACCGTCCAGAACCCGTCCCGAACTGCGTCGGCCGCACCCGCGACGCCGTCGCCGGCGCAGACCTCCGCCCCCGCCGCAGCAGGCAGCACAGAAGTTGAACCGGCCAAAGGACCCAGCAACGACAACGCGCTCCTCACGCTCGGCGTCGCGGCCGCGGTCATCGCTGCACTGGCCGGCATCCTCTTCCTGGCCCGCCGCAAGCGGGCGAGAAACGAGAACTCCTAAAGCCCGGGACGCACTCCCCGCCCGACCCAGGGACCGGACCACCCGGTACCAGAGTCAGCCCCGGGCGGCGGCCACCGCGGCCGCCGCCCGGCGGAACCGGTACCGTGTCAGGACCCCGCCGGCGGTGGCGGCGGCCATGATGACCAGACCTCCTACGCCAATGTTAAATAGCACCGGTGACCAGCCCGACAGCGGCGCGGACGCATCTGCCGCGGCGACGATGGTCCCCCAGTACGCGATGGTGGCTGCCATCCAGACGGCGCCAGCGGCAACCGTCAGCCAGGACCACCGCGAGAACCATGTTCGGCCAGGGCCGTATGACAATGCCACGGCAACGGCGACGACGCCGCCGACAGCCAGGATCTGAAGACCAAGCAGGTAGGGCCCGGCGACCAGTCCGACCGGTACACAAAGCCCGCCGATGAGCACCAGGCGCCGGGCACCCAGTGGCATACCTGCGTCCGGACCCTTGCCGGAGCTGGGCGGCAGGGGGTTCTGGCGGTCGTCGTCGGCTGGAGACATCGTTTTCATGGATCCTTGAGAGAGTCGAGGTTGGGGGATGCACCTGCGGCGGCGCCACAGTGCGCACGCCCGGAGGCACAGGCTGCGTTAACCTCCCCCAGAGACGTTACAGCAACGCCTGAACAGATGTAGAGCGGGCAGAAGGAACTTGACTGCGATCTGGCCGACGGCCCCGGCGCCCAGTCCCAGCAGGAACGCGCCCAGGGTCGGCTGGTACACGGTGGGCCGGCCACGACCCCGAGGACGGCCGGCGCAGGCAGCGATCCGGACCCGGAAGGCGCATGCCCTGGCCCCCTCAATTGACGAAGCTCCGGTCAAATAGCGGTTGACCGAAGCTTCGCTCCATTATGCACAGCTGCGCCTTACCGTTCGCTGGGAAGGCCGCCCCGTCCATGAGGGTCCCTTGACCCTGACCTTCGCCTCGTGTTCTTCACGGCTTTCCGTGCAGCCTGGGCGAAATCATCCTGCAGTGCGGCAGCGGAGGAGTCCGCCTGCTCGGGACCCGATGACGACCGGTCCGAGCGGCCACATCGGAAAATCTGCCGGAGGCCGTGCCGCTCGGGGTGGAGCAACCGGCACGCATTTGCTGTTTGATGCAGGGTTCGGGCTAGGCGGGAGACGGCGGGAACCTGATGCTTTTTGATGCGTTGGGCGGCACTACTGGCCACGGCCCGAATTGTCCAGTTGCGGATTGCCCGCCACCGACGATGGGCCGGGAAGGATGTTCGATGAAAAAACCACGACGGTAAGCCTGGGGGAAAATGCCGAATCCGGGCCATGCACCGGATGGGATGGAAACAACGGTGGCCAGGAATTCGCCCCCGGCATCCGCCCGTCTCTGGGCTACTTTTGGAGGCGTCTCCGGACCCCCTGACCGCGGACGACGACGCCTGTGCTGTGAAGCACAAGGCCCACTCCGATGACCGGAAGGGACGCGACCGTCAGGCCATCGATCCGGGACAGGTTTCCCGCGATGTTCAGGAGTATCCCGGCCGCGATCAGGCCCATGGCACCAAACACGAGCGCCTTGTACGAGCCGGTCGAGGTGTTCCAAAATTCATTTAGCACCCTGGCAGTTTAGCGGCTGGCTCTCCGGAACGGCCGGCGGATACCTGGTCGCGGCCGGTTCCTCGCGCTGGTGTGCGGGCGATGACCCTGCTCTTTCCCAACGCGCATCGGAGCACGCACAGCTCCGACTCTCAAAAATGGCTTGCGGAATGGGGACGGTCCGGCCCGCGGCTAGGGTGGTGATGTGCATTGCGACATTACTGAAGAAAAATCCCGGTCCGGAACATCCTCCCGGGCGCGAGGTGCGGGCAGGCCTTGCCTTGCCGGAACCAGGCGCGGCGCGCTGGGGCCGGGGACGCTACTTCGGTCCGGCCAGTGACGTACTCGTTCCTTCTGACCCGGCAGTGGCTGGGGATACTGGGGCTCGCCGCACTCTTCGCCGCGGCCTGCGTCGGATTGGGAAACTGGCAATTGGAGCGCCGGAATCAGGCCGTGGCAGAGATCCAACGTGTCCAACAAAACTATGACAAAGAACCCATCCCGTTCGAATCTGCCCGTAGGCACTTCGAAGTAGCCGGACCCGGAGCCAAGTGGACGCCCGTATCGGTGCGCGGCCATTACCTGGCGTCTGATCAGCGGATCGTCAGAAACCGGCCAAACAATTCCGCTCCCGGGTATGAGGTCCTGGTTCCCTTTCGACTGGTTTCCGGGGAGACAATCGTGATCAACCGGGGGTGGCTGCCCATCGGCAATCTCAAGCCCGGTTACCCCGATGCCGTACCTGCTCCTCCGGAAGGAACCATCGACGCCGTCGTGCGGCTGAAGCCCGCGGAGCCCGGATTGGGCCGTGCCGCGCCCGAGGGCCAGCTGGCCAGCATCGAACTGGTGGCATACACGCGCCAGCTCGCGTATCCACTAATGACGGGCAGCTATGGTCTGATGGCTTCGGAGTCTCCCGGACCGGATGAAACGCCGCTGCAATTGACCCCACCATCCGTGCAGGAGGGGTCCAACCTTTCCTACGCCCTGCAGTGGATCACCTTCGGCGTGCTCGCCTTCGTGGGCTTCGGATACACAGCCCGGCAACACGCCCGGATGCGGCGCGAGGAACTTGAAGAGGCTGCCCCGGTCACGGCCAACAGTCCGCTTCACCCGTCCCGCGCGCGGCGGCGCGCCGGCTCGGACGACGAAGAGGATGCCATGCTTGACGCTCTCGGCCTTTAAAGCACGGCATCCCGTTTCTTGCCATTTCGCGCGTCGACCTGCGTGACCTACATGTGGCCCACGGGGCTGGCTCTGGTCATACCGGTGCCCGTCCCCGCGGTGACAAGCCATTCACGTGCTGAATGCCTAACCCTGGCGCTGCCTCGGGATCCGTTCGCAGTCAATGGCAAGCAGCGACGGGAAATCAAAGCGCTAACAGCGGAAAAACGGTCCAGCCGCTAAGGATCGAAGCTCCAGCTGGAGATGCCCTTCCAACCTGGCCGGCTCGATAGGCTCGAACCTATGACTGATGCCCGTGACCTCACCCTCCCCACGGGCTACATCGACCTGCTCGGAGAGCTCAAGAACCGGGTCCGGGCCGCACGCACGAGAGCGCTGCGAACGGTCAACACGCAGTTGATCGAGTTGTACTGGTCCATCGGGCAAGATGTCAGTGCCCAGCAGGAGCAACAGGGGTGGGGGAGTGGCGTCATCAAACGGCTGGCTGACGACCTTCGGGCGGAGTTCCCGGAGATGAAGGGATTCTCCGCCCGGAACGTTCAGTACATGACGACGTTTGCCCGGGCTTGGAATGGGGGTGCAATTGCGCAACAGCCTGTTGCGCAATTGCCGTGGGGCCACGTCACCGTGCTGCTGGACAAGCTTGTCGACCAAGAAAAGCGCGACTGGTACGCCTCAGAAGCCGTCGAATACGGCTGGTCGCGCAACGTCCTGATGAACATGATCATGAACAAAACTCTCGAGCGCACGGGGTCAGCGCCGTCGAACTTTGCGCAACAGCTTGTTGCGCAAGACTCGGAGCTAGCCCAGCAGGTGGCCAAGGACCCCTACTCTTTTGAGTTCCTTGGTCTGTCCGGAGAGGTCGCAGAACGGGACCTCGAGCAGGCTCTCATGGACCGCATCACCGAAACTCTTAGGGAATTGGGCCCCGGGTTCGCGTTCGTCGGGCGGCAAGTCCACTTCGACGTCGGCGGCGACGACTTCTACATCGACCTCCTCTTCTTTCACGTCGAGCAGCTCCGGTACTACGTAGTAGAACTGAAAACCGGCAAATTCCAGCCCGAATATGCGGGAAAACTCAACTTCTACATTGCCCTCGTCGACGACAGGCTCCGCCGCGAAACCCAGGCAGACACAGTGGGGATCCTGATCTGCGGCAGCAAGAACGACCACACCGTCCGCTACAGCCTCGGCCGCGCGACCTCACCCATGGCCGTGGCCTCCTACACCTACGACGCCCTGCCCGCAGACGTTCGCGATCAGCTGCCCGACGCCGACCGGCTCACCGCGGCGCTGGACTGGACCGAGGACTAGGTGACCTGGCGGTTTGCCCGGCGCGCAGCCCAGCAGGGCCTCCCGAACAGCGCTCTGACGCACGGTCCTCGGGCATCCCGGCCAGGACCCGGGTCGAGGTGTCGGGCTCTCGGACGGCGCCCGCCGGTCCTCGCGAGGGGAATCCCGGTCCAATGGTGTAGGTTGCATTTCCGTCCGGTAAGAACGTTAGAGAAGAGAATCACCGCAGTGGCAACCGATTACGACGAAGTACGTTCCGACGTCAAGGAATCACAGGAGCGCTCCCTCGAGGCGCTGCAATCCGCCAACGCCCCGGATGCCAGAAGCGTCGTCCGCGATCTCGACGAGGCCGACGCGCTGGATGACGCCATAACTCCCGGCGGAGAGTTCGTCGCCGAGGAACTGATCGTTCAGGTGATTCCCCAGGCCGAGGACGAGTTCACCTGCTACTCATGCTTCCTGGTCCGGCACCGTTCCCAGCTCACACGCGAAAAGAACGGCCACCCGTACTGCATCGAGTGTGAAAGCTAGCCCAGCCCCTCCCGGTACCCGCTCCAGCGGCAACCTCCTCAGGGGAAATAGCCGGTTAAGCCAGGCCTTCCGACCGGGGGAGTGGATCAGCGGGCGTACGGGGACACGTGCCTTTCTTCGTTGGGTTCCCTTGGTTAGGTCCGGCATATGAGGGGCAATTCTCACTTAGAGCTGCACCAGGCATACGGTGAAATCGTCCAGAACTTTTCTGCAGGGCGGTTACTGTCCTCGTGGCGCGGTCACCGGCTGCCTGCTGGCTGTAGGCCTTGATCTGCAGGAAAGAGCCGAGGCCGTGGAGGCCGGCGTGGGCGCTCGTCTTGGCTCGGGCAGAGGGGGCAGCTGTCGAAGCTGCCGACGGGGTGGGGGACGTCGTGGATGCTGAGGCGGCACTGAAGGCCGCGGCGGCCATGGCGCCGGCGGCCAGAACCGCTGCTGCTCCCACGCCGAGACGGGTCTTCAATGTGGGGGTTGTCGGCATCTGATTCCTTCCGCTCTCGAATCGTTGCGGGCCAAGGTACTTGTCCGACCTCCTGCCACTGCACGAGTCGATGCTGGGGGATAACTGAAGGCGATCTCCTGGTTCCTTTGAACAGGACCTACCACACAACGGCCGCCGGCCGCCGCCGCCGTGGTCGTCGTCGTCGGGATGGCCCCGGCCGCCGTGGCCGCCTCCGCCGCGACGGCGTGTCTCAGCCGAGCTTGAGCCGGTTGGCCGGCGGGAGGCTGTGGTTGGCGGCCAGAATCCGGAGCGCATCCATCGCGGTAGTCCGGTCCGCTGAATCCAGCAGTGGCCAGGACCGGTGCCCGGGATCGGCGAGCTCCTTGTGCAGCGTCAGGATGCGTGACTTGTCGCTGCCCTTCATCAGGGCCGCCGCGGCCAGAGGGGACTTGATGGTGGCACACAGGACGACGGCGTCATCGAGGTGCCGGTCCTTGTCGCGGGAGTCTTCGCGGTAGGCGGCCCCTTTGAGGACCAGCGCGCCGAGGGCATTCGGGATGCTGATGAGCACCGGCCCGTCATCGTCGGCTGTCATCCGGCAGTTCACGGTCCGCTGCAGGGCCTGAGTGCCGCCGGCGACCTGGAACGGCTTGCGTCCCCCGATCCTGGGAACCTTGGCCGGGGTAAGGTGGTCGGCGATCATAACGTCGATCTGCTGCTTGCCGCGGACGAACCGGTGGGCCGGGGCGTCATCCGAGATGGACTTTTCAAGCGTGTAGCCCAGCCCGGACAGGACTGCCATCACGGCCGCCGTCGTGGCAGCCCCTGTTTCGATGTGCAGCACGATGTCGACGTCAGCCGTTGGCCGGGAAACGGCCATGCCGGCCGCGGCCGCATGCAGCTGCACCATAAGGCCGCCGACCAGTGTCCACTGGGTTGAGGGCAGCGCCCTGGCCAGTTCGACGCACTGCGGCCACGGGGTTCCCCAGCCGCCCGGGGGCACCGGGACGTCCCAGATTTCGCGGCCGTCGGCGGTGGCCACCTCGGCCATGGCCGGCTCAGACATGGAGGAGCTCATCGATGACGCGTCGGCCGGCGCTGCGTTCGCGGGTGGCCAGGGATCCCATCAGATCCACCGCGACCGCGGCGACCGGCGCCCGGCCTTCGGTGAAAGGCTCGGCCAGCTCGACCTCGTGGATGATGGCGTTGCCGTCGGGGTCTTCGACCAGGCCGAAGGCATTGGCCAGCGCGGCCGCGTCACCGGCCATGACGTAACCTTCGGCGATCCCGCCGCCGCCGGACATGCCGAAGGTGTCAGCGGTGGTTTCGTCCCGCATGGCGGAGGCGCCGCTGGCGATCAGGTGGCTGTTCAGCGCGGCCAGTCCGTCCTGGGTAGCGCGGAAGCGGATGGTCTTATCCTTGTTCCGGGCCAGGACACAGACGGCGTCGGCGTCAAGCTCGCGGAGCCGGCTCTTCAGGCGGGACTTTTCGGAGGAGGAGATCCAGGTGGGGTTCTGGCCGGAGAGCAGGGCCATGGCGGCCCACGCTGTCTTCGCCGTCCACGCCCGGCCGGGCCGCGTGCCGGTGGCGGCCAGACGCTCAACGGATGACCGGTCTATCAACAGGGCTTTACCCACCCTCCCGGTGGTTGTCAGCTGGCCTGAGTGGATCAGACGGTGGATCGACATCGTGCTGCGGCCGAGCCGGTCGGCAGCCTCGGCCACCGTTATATCTCGCATTACATCCATACGCTAATGGTTCCGTGCTTAACGGGTAGTGTCAATACGCTAACAGTTATGAATCTATTGGTAAGTGTCAACCTGGGGCGGGATGAGGGGGTCGCAGCTCCGACCCCCCTCATTTTTAGACTGACGTGGCAGGCGGATCCGAGGCGGACACGCTCTTGGTCGCCGCAGTCGAGAGGTCGCTGGTCTTGGAGGATTCCGGATTGTCCTTCATTTCTTCTTGCAGGTATGAATGGGAACATCGACTGGACTCGGACAAAACCCCTGCACGTTGCGGCACAAGGGGCCTCGAACGCCTGGCGCGGAACTCCTCGGGAGAGGGGCCTGAATGATTCATCCGATGAGATACGCAGAGTACAGGGCGACATAATATCCGATATCGGTAGTTAACTATCGCTTATTTGGCGGAACAGCGCGCTCCGGCTGGACTGGGAGCCGCGCACCTTTGCTCGCCTGTCAGGACTCCTTCAGCACGCTGCTGATGAGGGCCTTCAGGGTGCTTTTCTCGGCGATGCCGAGCACGCGTGCTGCGACTCGGCCTTCTTTGTCCAGAACCAGGGTTGTAGGGACTGCACGCGGGGGAACGTAGTCGGACAAGGCCAGCAAGATAGCCCCGTCGGCGCCGTTAAAGCTCGGATAGGTTGTTCCAAAGGTCCGTTCGAAAGCGGCAGCTGTCGCGGCAGTATCGCGCAGGTTGATCCCATAGAACAGCACTCCGTCGCTTTTGTTTTCCTGATACAGGGTCTCCAGTGTGGGGGCTTCTGTGCGGCAGGGCGCGCACGCGGCGTACCAGGCGTTCAGAACCGTCACCGAGCCCCGCCATGCAGAGGAGTTGACGATGGTGCCGTCATAGAGCCGGCCCTCCATCTCCACCGGAGCGCTCCTGTCGTTGGGGGCGTACTCGGAGACGGAGCCGTCGCCGGCAATGTAGTTCTTGTTGTCCCCGGCCCGGGCTTGGGCGGCCAGGGAATCCGGGGCGGCGCAGCCGGTCAGCAGCAGCGCCCCGGATACCATGCCCAGCAGGAGGCTGCGCCGGCGGGGCAACGATGCACCGGCGGCAGGGGCGGGTCGGTAGGAGTTCATGATCCAGTCCTTTGCGTCTATACCGGGGTGGTGATGGTCCCGGCGAGGTTCTGCAGCTGGTAAATCCAGAGCATCCAGACCCCGGAGACCATCAGGAGCCCGACGAGGATAAGCAGCGAACCACCAATGATGTTGAACGTGCGGATGTGCCGGCGGATGAACCCCAGGGTCCTGGTGACCCAGTTCAGGCCCAGTGCCACCAGCACAAAGGGAATTCCCAGTCCCAGGCAATAGATGAAACCCAGCAGGGCACCGCGCCAAGGGTCCCCGGTGGTCGTGCTCAGCGCCAGGACGGCACTGAGCGTCGGACCCATGCACGGAGTCCATCCAAGGCCAAAGATCACACCGAGCAGCGGAGCCCCGGCGACGCCCGTCCTGGGCCGGAAGGAGAGCTTCTTCGTGGTCTGCAGGAAGGAGAAACTGCCGACCAGCACCAGGCCCATGAATACGACGAACACACCCAGGGCACGGATCAGCGCGTCCTGCCACTGCACCATCCAGCCGCCGATCACACCGAACGCCGCTCCATACAGGGTGAACACCGCGGCGAAACCGAGAATGAAAAGACCGACGCCGGTCAGGACCCGACGCCGGTTATCCGGCCGTGACGGGTCGGTCAGCCCGGAGACATAGCCCAGATACCCCGGCACCAGCGGAAGGATGCACGGAGAGATAAAAGAAACGACGCCGGCAGTCATAGCCAGCGGCATCGCCACCAACAAGGCACCGGACTGCACCATCTCGGCGAAATATCCGCCAATGCTCATCGGTGTCTCCTCGGTCAATATCTCGATGGTCCGCCAACCCGGCTGCAGCATCGCCCCGCCCGACCGGGGCGAAGGAGCACTCATGTCCAGGCTTTACGTGTGGAAGCGCGGGACGCAGGGAACGCCGCGGGACGCCTTGTCGATGTTACAGCATGAGGGCGATGGCATCCTAAAAATACGCTATCATCGTCACATGACGATTGAACCTGTGGTGTCCGCTGATCCGTGCAGCCGGCTCGATCCCGCAGCGGCGCTGTTTCATTCACTTAGTGACCCGACCCGGTTGAGCATCGTGAAGCGGATGGCCGGTGGTGAGGTCCGCGTCGGTGACCTCACCACCGAGCTGGGCCTGGCCCAGTCGACGGTATCTGCCCATGTCGCGTGCCTGCGCGATTGCGGCCTGGTCGAAGGCCGGGTACAGGGCCGCAGCGTGTACTACTCGCTGTCCCGTCCGGAACTGATGGACGTGCTTGCCCAGGCTGAGATCCTGCTTGCCGCGACCGGCAATGCGGTCAGCCTGTGCCCGAACTACGGCGCCGGCAGCACGGGTGTGCCCCTGATGAAAGAGTACGAACGATGAGTGACGCCTGCGGCTGCAGTGACGAGAAGACCGGGACCGGCGAGTCCGAAGAAGCGGCGGAAGCCGCAGGGTTCTGGCAGGTCCGAGAGGTCCGGGCAGCCGCCGTTTCCGGCTTCTTACTCCTCGCGGCGTGGATCGCTTCGCTCATCGGGGGACCCCAGTGGCTGACGCTTCCCCTGGAGGTCATTGCGCTGCTGGTTGCCGCGTGGACGTTCGTTCCTTCCACCCTCCGGCGCCTGGCGAAGGGCAAAATCGGGGTCGGCACGCTGATGACGATCGCCGCCGCCGGCGCGGTAGCCCTCGGGCAGTTCGAGGAAGCGGCTATGTTGGCCTTCCTTTACGCGATCTCCGAAGGCCTCGAGGAGTACTCGATGGCGAAGACCCGCCGTGGCCTGCGAGCCCTGCTGGACCTTGTCCCGGCGGAGGCGACCGTCCTGCGCGGCGGCATAGAAATCACCGTCCCCCCGGCAGAACTCATCCCCGGGGACCGGATGGTTATCCGGCCCGGCGAACGTCTGGCAACTGACGGCAGGATCATCACCGGCCGCACGTCCCTGGATACCTCGGCGCTTACCGGTGAATCCGTTCCGGTCGAGGCCGGGCCGGGAAGCGAGGTCTTTGCCGGGTCGATTAACGGCACCGGTCCGCTCGAGGTTGAAGTGACCAGCACCGCGGAGAACAACTCGCTGGCCAGGATCGTGCACATCGTGGAGGCCGAGCAGTCCCGTAAGGGACCGGGCCAGCGCCTGGCCGACTCCATCGCCAGCAAGCTCGTCCCGGGCATCCTGATCGCCGCGGTCCTGATCATTGTCTTCGGCTTCATCGTCGGGGAACCGCTGCTGTGGTTTGAACGCGCTCTCGTCGTCCTGGTCGCCGCCTCGCCCTGCGCACTGGCCATCTCCGTTCCCGTCACGGTGGTCGCTTCCGTGGGCGCGGCCAGCCGCATCGGCGTGCTCATCAAGGGCGGCGGCGCCCTGGAGACCCTCGGCAAAATCCGCACCATCGCACTGGACAAGACCGGAACACTCACCCGCAACAAGCCCGCTGTAATCGAGGTAGCCGCGACCGGCACAGCCACCCGGGAACACGTCCTGGCCCTGGCTGCCGGCCTGGAGGCCCGCAGCGAACACCCGCTGGCCCGCGCCATCCTTGCCGCCGCCGAAGACCGGGCGCCCGTCACCGACGTGGACACCGTCCCCGGCGCCGGTTTGGAAGGCCGGTTCGACGGCAGGACCGTCCGTCTCGGCCGCCCGGGCTGGATTGATGCCGGGCCCCTGACCGCCGAAGTCGAGAGGATGCAGCACGCAGGCGCCACCGCCGTCCTCATCGAGGACGACGACCAGGTCATCGGAGCGATCGCCGTCCGTGATGAGCTGCGGCCCGAAGCCCGCGAGGTCATCGCCAGGCTCGGCGCATCGGGTTACACCACGGCCATGCTCACCGGCGACAACCTCATCACAGCCACCGCGCTGGGTAAGGCCGCGGGCATCACCGAGGTTCACGCCGACCTTCGCCCCGAGGACAAAGCGGAAATCATCCGGACGCTCCAGAACCGCCAGCCCACCGCAATGGTCGGGGACGGCGTCAACGACGCCCCTGCCCTGGCGACCGCCGACACCGGCATCGCCATGGGTGCCATGGGCACCGACGTCGCGATCGAAACCGCCGACATCGCCCTGATGGGCGAGGACCTGAACCACCTGCCCCAGGTGCTGGACCATGCACGCAGGACCCGGCGCATCATGCTTCAAAACGTGGGGCTGTCCCTGCTGCTGATCGCTGTGCTGATCCCTCTGGCGCTGTTCGGAATCCTCGGCCTGGCCGCCGTGGTCCTGATCCACGAACTGGCCGAAATCGTGGTCATCGCCAATGGCGTCCGGGCCGGCCGGATCAGCCGCAAGACCGAGTTCACGTCCGCCCAGCCCTCCCCTGCACTGGAACCGTCAGTATGAGCACCGACGCGACCACCCGGCCCGGCGTTCCGGTTCGGTCGGCCCGACGGTTCAGGACGGTATTGCTGCTTTGGGCAGCCCTCCTGGCCGGGGCCGACCTCACCGTTAAGGCTCTGGCCGAAGCCGTGCTTTCCAACGGCACGACGACCGACCTGGGCCCAATCAGCATCCGGCTGCTTTACAACCGCGGTGTCGCGTTCAGCCTTGGCGAGGACCTGGCACCCTGGATAGTCATCGCCGCCACCGGGCTGATCATCGCAGCCCTGACCTGGTACACCCTCTCCTCCGCTCCTGCCATGACCAGACTCTCCCGGGCAGGAGCTGCCCTGCTGCTCGGAGGAGCCGCCGGGAACTTCATTGACCGGCTCGACGGGGACGGTGTCGTGGACTACCTTCACAGCGGCTGGTTCCCCACCTTCAACCTCGCCGACGTCTTCGTCACCACTGGAGTAGCCCTGTTGATCCTTGGCACCCTACGGTCCCCGCAAACACGGACCGGCGATTAACCGCCTGCTGCCGTTCACCGTTCGCCCGGATGATCCGTTCCGGGGTAAATGGGGGAAGAGGAGACGGCTGGGGCGATCCAGTGCAGGCAGGGCGGTCAGCACCGCCGGTATCCCCAGCGCCAGCGCGGACCACAAGGCGACGTACTCCCCCGGTCCTCCAACGGCGGCGGCTTCAACCCCGTCCACACCACGCGCCGGGACGACCGATCTGGAAGGAAACCACCTCCTATGACCAGCACCACCGATTCCGCCGGGAATGTGAAGTTAGACGACGACGTCAATACGCACAACAGCACCCAACCGGATCAACCCCGAATGACCAGCGACAAGCCGTTCGGATGGCTCCTGGTCATCGCCGGGGCCATCGGTTGGCTGGCCTCCGGCGCCCTGGTGCTGGAAAAACTCGAAGCACTGAAAAACCCCGCCTACAAGGCCGCCTGCGACATCAACCCCTGGATTTCCTGCGGCCAGGTCATGCAGACCTGGCAAAGTTCCGTTTTTGGCTTCCCCAACATGTTTATTGGAATCGTCGCCTTCGCCGTCATCGTCACCATTGGCGCGGCACTGCTCTCCGGGGCGAGCTTCGCCCGCTGGTACTGGGCGGGGCTCCAGACCGGCGTCACACTCGGCTTTGCCTTTGTGGTGTGGCTGTGGTCCCAGGCTCTGTACTCGATCCACATCCTCTGCCCCCTCTGCATGACAGTCTGGGCCGTCATGATCCCGCTGGTCGTGTGGGTAACGGCCCGAAACATCACACACGGAATCATCAAGGTACCTGCAGGCGCCGGCAGGATCCTCAGCGATTCCGGCTGGATCATCACGGCGCTGCTCTACACGGCCGTGATGGCCAGCATCTTCTTCGCCTTCATCCAGGTTTTCATCGGCACGTCAGGCTTCTAAAGAGGCCCAGTGCTCCTGAGATTGTCGTGAGGGGCAATCTAGAGGGCCTCGTCTTCCTGAAGGTGTCGTGAGCCGCCAAGTTTGGTTTTAGGGGCGTGAGCGGCAACGGACCAGTCAGTGGCGGTAGGTGGCCGCGTTGCGTGTTTCATAGGTGACCGCCTGTGAAACAGGGTTTGAGGTGTGGCTGGGTCGGGACCGATCGTGTTTCATGGGTGGGTTCATTTGGATCGATATTTGAAACGTATCTATGAAACAATTGCGGGGTGATGAGTGATGACTTCGAGCTTGTCGAGAGCAATGAGTGCCCTATGTCTTCCTGTGCCGCGCCGGCTGGGTCGCCGTGCCGGACGGGTCGGGGGAGAGTTGCGGTCCAGTACCACACGGCCCGGTTCCGGCTCGTTCCTTCATTGGCGAAGGCGTTGAGTGTGCCGACATTGCCGGTGCGCCGGCCGGGGTCGGTCTGGGTCCAGTTGCCGCGCCCGGCCGCGGCCGGTGCCGCGCCGGCGGGGCATGTGCGCATCGGGTATGCCCGTGCCTCGACCGTGCGGCAGTCACTGGATGCCCAGCTTGATTCGCTCAAGCGGGCCGGTGTTGCCCGGGTGTTTTCGGAGAAGATCTCGACCAGGGCGACGACGCGGCCCGAGCTTGAGCGGGCGGTGGCTCTGGCTGGGGAGATGCGGGTTTCCGGCGTGGAAGCCACCATCGTGGTGCACGAGCACAAGCGGCTCGGCCGCGGCCTGGAACTGGCGGCACTTGCTGAGCGGTTGAAGGCCTCCGGTATCGGCTTGGAGTTCCTCTCCGGGGAGTTGCAAGGCTTGCACGACCCATCGGGGATCGTGTTCACGGTGCTCGCGGCGTTGTCGGGGATGGAACGTGAGTACATTCGTACCCGCACCTTGGAGGGGCATGAGTCTGCCCGGGCGCGGGGCAAGACGATCGGCGGGGCATCGGTGACAGACGAGGCGATGCTCGCGTTGGCTTTGTACTTGCGTGAGCAGCAGCATAGTCTGCGCGACATCGCGGGCCGGCTGGTCATTGCCAAGGGCAGGAAGAAGGGTGGGCACCCGTCGCCGGCGACGGTGCTGCGGATGCTCCGTGAGCACGACGAGAAGGCAGAGGCGGCGCAGGTGTGAACGCCGGCGCGGGTCTTTCGTCGTCTTCGTCAGTGGCGTCCGGGTCCCGCAGTTCGAGGACGGTTCCTGGTGCCAGGTCGGGCAGAACAAAGCTGTAGGTGGGGGCCGCGGCCTGAGCATTCGATGGGTTCGGGGACCGCCCCGGCGGGGTGAACACTGGTTGTGGCTTTGACCGCGAGTACGTACGGGGTGTCCCGCTGCTGCAGTCCGAGGCGGAGGGCATTGATTTCGCCGTATACGGCGTCGGCAACAACCAGGGGCGGGACCAGCCCCCAGACGGAGAGCTCGTCGAGCATTTCCAGGGCCAGTTCCCAGGGCACGACGGGCGATCCTACCCGGGGCAAAGAGGTCTTCCGCCGGGCACCGGTGACCGGTCGTACGCTCTCCTGCTCCCTGCGGGATCAGGGTGTTGCCATCCGGTGGCCAGGAACGGAAGCGCTCCGGATCGAAGCATTCCGGTGTCCGGATGTGGTGCGCAGCGCTTCAAGGATCCCTACTGCGCTCAGCCTTGGACGCCGCCCGTGCAGACGGCCCCGGGTTCGGGGGTTTGCGGGCCCTGCCGGTATTTTTGGATGAACGTCGCCAGGCGCCCGTCGCTGCTGCTGTCCACTGAGAGTTGCTTGCCCCAGGCGGTCACGGTCACGGGCGACGCCTGTCCGGAGACGGGGCTGAGCAGAAGGTAGTCCTGATTGCCCGCCAGGGAGGTCAGTTCGGCGATCTGTTCCTTGGGCAGGTCCGGCCGGTAGGAGAGCCACACAGCGCCGTGTTCGAGGGAATGCACGGCCTGCATCTGCTCCACCGGGATGGTGTAGGTCCCGCAGTTCGTCCACACCGGCGCGTGGTCTCCGCCGGTGGCCGGGGTCCGGGGATAGCTGACGGGTTGGCGGGTGTGGTTCCGGGACTGGCCGGGGAAGTCCTGCTCACCTTCGACAGGCCGGGCCGCGGCTGCTTTGGCCTGCTCGCGCTGCTGCACCTCACCGACGAGCACGAACGTCACGGCACCGATGATCGAAGCGACCAGGACCGCGCCGGTGCCGTAGATCAGCCACGCCCTGCGCCTGTCTTTGGCGCGTTGCTTTGCCTGGCTGGCCTTCAGGATGGCTTTTCGTTCCGCGGCGCTCTTCCGTGATGGCGGCATTGTGGTGTCTCGCTTTCGTCGAAAGGGGTCAGAGTCTGCCGCGAAGTTCCTGCAGGGCGGTGATTTCCGCTGTTTGGGCTTCCATGATGCGGGCGGCGAAGTCCCGGACCTTGGACGTCTCGGCGAGACGGACGGCGGCCCTGGCCATCTCGACGCCGGCCTGGTGGTGGCGGATCATCATGTCGGTGAAGAGCCGGTCGGCCTCGGCGCCGGAATCGGATACCTGTGCCGGCGCCGCGGTCAGCCGGCCGATGGCGAAGAACGCCGCGGCCGTGAGGACCACGATCATGGCGAAAACGATCCACAGCCGCATAAACCGGGGCCGCCCCGCGCCCGGCTCCAGAGCCTCTGGTTCGTCGGGAGCGGGTGGGGGGCTGCCGATATCCATGCCCACATGATATCCACGCCCAAGGCCGGTCCTGCGGATGCACGGTTTGACTGGACAGCACCTCTACGTGCAGGGGCCCGCCGGTGGTGTCGGCCGGCGCCCGTCCATGGCTGGCCGGCCCAGGTCACCGGGGCCTCCGACAGAGGTTTTGATGGGCAGCGACGGCTGTGGGTGGACACCGGACCCGACCTGCCGCGTGGTGCTCGGTCGCCTCGCCGACACGCAGGGCACGAGGGCAGCCGTGACACGATGGACGCAGAATTGCCCGGCGCTGTGCGGTGTTTCGCGGCCAGAGATCAGTTCTCGATCTCGGCTGCCAGCTTGCCTTCGCTCACCGCTTTCACCAGCCCGCGATGATCGGATTCGGTCTGGTCGGCGTAGCCGGCCGCGTACTTGGCGAACGTGGCATCCATCTGCTCCCCGTCGCCGCAGTATCCGGCCAGCAGCCGGGGGTCGATCGAGCGGGAATGGGCGCGCGCGAGCAGGGCACCGGCCAGGCGCCCGTAGTCATCCAGGTGGTCCCGGTTGAGCGTTGTCGCGTCGATCTCGCCTTTCCGGTTGCGGAATTGACGGACGATGAACGGACGGCCCTGGATCGTTGTCCAGCCAAGGAAAAGATCGGTTTCGGCCTGCACCAGCCGCGCGCCGTGCACGATCCGCTCGCCCTCGTGTTCGGGCCGTGCGTGGCCCAGATAACCGTGCAGGACACTGGGTTGTGCCTGCTTGGCCTGCAGAACGAGTGTTTCCTCGCCGTTGCCGCGGAGCAGGATCAGGTAGTTGCGCAGTCCGACACTGCCGGTCCCCACCACACGGAAGGCCACGTCGGACACGGCGTAGCGGGCGAGCAGATGCCCGCGGGATTCGTGCAGGCTGTCCGCGTAGAGCGGCAGCCCGCCGATCACGGCGTCGGCCGTGGTTGCAGTCACGGCGCTGAGCACCGGCGGGTCGGGGACAAAACGCCAATGCTGGCCGTCCTGACGGGTCCACTTCGCTGCGATCCGTGCGCTGGTGTTTTTCCTGGCCTTGCGGGCGGCCAGGGCGAAGTCGTCCATCAGATCGTCGGCTTTCACCCGGTCCAGCACGGACTCGTCTCCCAGCGCGGTCCATGAGTCCAGGAACGGCAACCGGGCCAGATGCCCGATGGTGCCACGGTAGCTGCGCACCGCGTCCTCCGCGGCGTCGCGGCAGCCCGCCTCGGAGACGCCGCCGAGGCGGCCGGCGAGGATGAGGCTGGCGGTCAGGCGTTTGAGGTCCCATTCCCAGGGGCCCGGTGCCGTCTCGTCGAAGTCGTTGATGTCCATGACGATCCGGTCATCGCGGGTGCCGTACAGGCCGAAGTTCCCCGCGTGCGCGTCACCGCACAATTGTGCGTCCAGACCGCTGCGCGGCCCCGCGGCGAGGTCACCGGCCATCAGCCCGGCGCTTCCGCGGAAGAAAGCGAACGGAGAGGAAAGCATCCGGCCAATGCGCAGCGGGATCAGCTCCGGCAGCCGGCCCCGGTTGCTTGCCTCCACAAATTCCCGCACCGTGGGCCTGTCGGCGGCCAGGACAACAGTCCGATGCATCCGATGACCGGCAACGGCACACAACGCACGCCCGCGAGCGTAAACCTCCTCCGGGTCCACCCACTCACCCAACCCGGCCCCCACCCAGGCACCAGGATCATCCACCACAACCATTCCCCTCCCGGACGCGGAGTCCTTCTCGCTGCATGCCGGATTTCCGCCGCCCCGGTTGCCCTGTGTCTCGGCAGCGGGCGCTGGCCCTGCGACGAGCGGCCGCGTGCCGCTGCCTCAACGCCGCACGACAGGGCATGGCGAAGACCGGCCCTCATTTCCTCAACCTGCTCAGTGGTGCCGCCCTCGAAGCAGCCGCATCAGCCACCTGATGAACCCGCCCCCACGATTGCCCCCATGCCCTCGTCCGTGGCCGTCGTCGTGCCGGTCGTACCCGTGGCCGCCGCCATGCTCGTCGTGCCTATGGGCGTCACCCCTCCCGTACCCACGCTCGTCGCGCCCGTAACTTCCATGTCCGCCTTTGAATCTGCCGTGGTGTCCCATGACATCCCTTCGTTCATCGTTGTCCCGCGCGTCGGTGATCGGGCGCGAATACCCCGCTTTGAATGTATCGCTCTCCGCTTGGGAAGTCCTACGGCACGGCCAACGGAATGTTCCAATGCCGGTGAAGCTCTAGGGTTCCGGCGGGTAAACGAATTCCCGCGGCCGCGCGGTCGCCGGGGGTGCTGGTGCTTGCAGTCTGGATCGTCTCCCGTATCGGCGGTCCCGGATCGCGGCTCCTGCCCTCCCTTGTTGGCGACGTCTTCCTGGCCAGGTTCCCGATTCTGGCCGGTAAAATATTTCACAGTCTGTCTTCTCCAGAAGGTCGTTTT
>NZ_JBDFMK010000002.1:0-12015 GCF_047238215.1 Arthrobacter phoenicis | reverse complement strand
GGAGGTGTCCAGGCGGGCGCCGTCGGCCGAGGCAGTCCCGGTTCGGCGCGCCACCGGCCCGTCCACGGCGTCTAGGGCGAAGGCCGCCGTCCCGACGGCGAGCAGCGGCAACCCCGACGGGCCGCCGGTCAGCAGCCCCGACATGGTGAGCGCGGCGGCACAGGCCACCAGCACCGCCCGGGCAAGCGTGACCCGGTCCGCGGGGGTGCAGGATGGGACGGCCCGGCCCAGGAGGTTTGCGCCAGCTCCGGCCAGCACCGCGGCGCCGGCGCCCACCGCGAGGAAGGCGCCCCCGCCGTCGGGAAGTGACGGGCCGGCAATCACGACGACGGCGCCAAGGTACGCCACGGCGGCCACGGAAAGGTCGGCCACCGCCGGGTGCGGGGCGGTCCGGAGTTCAGTCATGATGCGGCCATGCTATCGCCGCGACCGGGTGCGGACCGCTGCTGTGATGCCTTGAAGTCCGGACTCCCTGAGCTCCCGACACTGTGAGATCCCTGCGCCCTGAGGCCCCTGCGCCCCGAAATTGCTGAGCCCCGCGTCAGGCTCGGGCCGCCGTCGTCGTCCGTCCCCGACCGGCCCGGACGAACCCCGCGGCCGCCGCAACGGCGCCTAGGGCTTCCGCGGCGGCGCTGATCGACTTCTCCCAGAACCACACCGGGTCGTACATCGCGGGGAAGGGACCGAACGCGGGGATATCGACGTACCGGTAGAGCACCACGGCGGCGAAGGCGCTCAGGGAAACGAGGAACGCGAAGGCAAAGGCCGCCCGGGAACCCCGCCAGAGGACGGCGACGGCGGCGAGCGCGGCGGCTGCCGCCTCCAGGACAAAGAGCGTGCCCTGTCCGAGTCCCTGCGGCGAGCCGGCCTGGTAGCCGGGCGCGAGGTGAAGATGGACCCCGGCATCGACGGCTAGGCAGCCGGCCGTTAGCAGGCGCAGGGCAAAGCCCCGGCTCCGGTGGCCGGCAACGCCCCGGTGTGCGGTGGCGCTCATTTGACCACCAGCGTTCCGTGCATGTTGGGGTGGTAGGTGCAGTGATAGGTGTAGGTGCCCGGCGTCGCCGGCGCGGTGAAGGTGGCCGTGCCGCCGCTGCCCTTGACAGTGACATCAAAGGCGCCGCCCTGATCGGCGGTGACCGTGTGCGCGGCGCTGTCCGCGTTGGTGACCGTGACGGTACTGCCGGCCGGCACCTCAAGGGCCGGGCCGTAGGCGAAGTTCTTGATGGTGATGGCGGCCCCGGCGGACCACGCCGTCGACGCGCCGGCAGAGGCCGTGGTGGTCGAAGCGCCCGTGCTTGTTGAGGCGCCCGTCGTGTCCATCGGCATGGCGGCGCTCGCGGACGTGCCGGACGGGGGAGCCGTACCCCCTCCCGAGCCGCAACCGGCCACACCCAGCACCAGGGCCGCGAGCGCAGCGAGGACGCTACATTTTCCGGTGACCATGACCCACCTCCGGCGAAACAGTTGACCTAGCAACCTGCCTAATTCTGCTCCTCATCGGTGCGGAAGGCGCCGGGCCTTTTGGCGGGTATTGCGGTGCGGGCGGCCGGGGCCGCCGGCGAGGGGCCCGCCGTCCTAGCCAGACCCCGGGCGGGCAGCGTCCCACTCCTCGCGAAGGATCGAGAAGACCTCCTTGTCGTAGCGGGAACCGTCGAACACCCAGCTGCTGCGGAGCACGCCCTCCGAACGCATGCCGAGCCGCCGGGCGATGGCGACGCTGCGGAGGTTATCGGTCCGGCACCGCCACTCCACCCGGCACATGCCGCGTTCCTCGAAGGCCCATTCCATCAGCAGCGCGACCGAGCGGGTGACGAGTCCGCGGCCCACCGCGCCGGGTTCCAGCCAGCAGCCGACCTCACAGATGCCCGAGCCCGCGTCGAAGGCCACGAACATGACGCCGCCAATGATGCTGTCCCCGTCCCAGAGGCCGTAGATGCGGGCGCCGTCGCCGGCGGTGGCCGTGGCGTAGCGCTGCAGGGTGGCGCGGGCGCCCTCGACGGTGTCGGTGACGAAGGCCGGTCCCACCCAAGGGCGGATGTGGTCCCGGGCCCGGTCCATGTGTTCGGCGAAGGCCGGGGCGTGCCACGGCTCCAGGGGTTTCAGGACGACGCCGTCCCGGACGGCCGTTTCAAACAGTGAAGAAGGCATGCCGGGAGCTTAGCGGATGGGCCGGTGCGGTCAGGCGGCCTTGACCAGGGGGAGTTCGTCCCAGTGGGTGGTGTAGCGGGGGGAGAGCATGTCCCGCTTCATGCTCCAGTCCGGTCCGCCCCGGATACCGCCGAAGCCCAACCCGATGGAACCGCGGCCGTAGCGGCGCGTGATGTCCTCCACCAGGCTCCCAATGTGGCGTTCCTCGTGCGGATTCTCGAACAGGGATAGCGGTGCCTGGTTCCCGGTGGGCCTTAGGTCGGTGACCATGATGCCGGCCTTCGCGTACTTCACGCCGTCCACGATGCGGGGCAGCAGGGCATGTGCCGCCCGCGTCAGGATCACCGGATCCGCCGTCGGCATCGGCAGGACCACGCTGACCGTGGGGAACGAGACGTCCCGGGCGTTGAAGTGCGAGGTGCCAGCGAACGCGGTGAGGAGCTTCGCCTGCAGTCCGTGCCGGGCGAGGCGGGCGGAGGCCTGCTGCCCGTAGACGCTCAGGACCTGCCGGAACCCGGCGGCCGAGGTCAGCGGGGTGGAGAAGGAGCGGGAGAAGATCAGCTGATCGCGTCCGATGCGTTCCTCTTCCATCGGGATGCACGGGATGCCCTGCAGTTCCAGGACGGTGCGCATCATGACCACGGAGAACCGGTCGCGGATCATCACCGGGTCCGCGCGGGCCAGATCCAGGATCGAGTGGATGCCCAGGGCGTTGAGCCGCTTGGTCAGCCGGGTGGCGACGCCCCAGATTTCGATCACCGACAGGCTTCGCATCAGGCGCTCGCGGGCGGCGGCGGGCACGGACTCCCAGTGGCAGACGCCGTCGAAGGCAGGATTGTTCTTGGCCCACTTGTTGGCCAGCTTCGCCAGCGTCTTGGTGGGGGCGATGCCGACGCAGACGGGCACGCCGACGTTGCGCCGCACCGCCGCCTTCATCTGTCCGCCCAGCTCCAGCAGGTCCGCGGGCGTGCCCTTGACCCCCAGGAACGCCTCGTCGATGCTGTACACCTCCAGCCAGGCGGAGAAGCGGCCCAGCAGCTCCATCACGCGGGCGCTGATGTCGCCGTAGAGTTCGTAATTGCTGGACAGCGCCACCAGTCCCCACTCCCTGGCCCGTGGGGCGAGCTTGAACCACGGCTCGCCGAGGGCAATCCCCAGCTGCTTCGCCTCGGGTGACCGTGTGACGGCGCAGCCATCGTTGTTGGACAGCACGACGACGGGACGGCCCTCCAGGGCGGGGTTGAATGCCCGCTCGGCGGACGCGTAGAAGCAGTTGACGTCCACGTGGGCGATCTGGGGCAGCTGCCGCATCGGAGCGGGCCTGGCCATGACGGCCGCCTAGACCACGTGGAGGCAGCGCGTGGCGACGCCCCAGACCACGAGTTCGGACAGGGACGGAACCCTGATGTCCGGGTAGGCCGGGTTCTCGGCCTGCAGCACCACGCCGTTGCGGGTGATCCTCAGCCGCTTGATGGTCAGCTCGCCGTCCAGGACCGCGACGACGACGGATCCGTCCACGGGTGTCAGCGCCCGGTTGACGATCAGTTCGTCCCCGTCACTGATCCCGGCGCCCTCCATGGAGTCCCCGGAGACCCGGACCACGTAGGTGCTGGTGATGTCCTTGATCAGGTGCTCGTTCAGGTCGATGCGGCCGTCGAAGTAGTCCTGCGCGGGCGAGGGATAGCCGGCCGCCACCGGGACCGGCGAGATCAGCACCGAGAGGAGGGAAGTGCCCGCGTCTATCACGCGGGGTCCGATAATTGCGCCCACAACACACCTTAGTTCGAATATATGTTCGAATCTAAGTGTAAGCCCGGGGGCGGACATTGGCCCGGGGGAAACCCTTCGGTAGTAGGCTTCGGGGGTTGGCCGCGCCGGGCGGCCCACTGTTTGGGGGTAGTGGTGGCACGAGGACGTTGGCTGGCGGTTGTGGCTGTGGGAGCTGCCCTGTGCGGCGGGGCAGGGCAGGCCGTTGCGGCGCAGGATGCCGCGGCGCCGGCTGCCTTGGCGCCGGCGGAGGTGGTATCGACGGGCGGGACGCCGGTCGACGTCATCGTTGGCCCGGACGGAACCGCGTACATCGGCGGCTACAACGGCGGCTACAACGGCTTCGGCGGGGTCCTGGTGATTCCGCCGGGCGAGCCGGGCCCTACGCGCCGGATCACGACCGGCCCCAACGTGGCCGGACTGGCCCTGGCGCCGGACGGAACGCTCTACGTGGCCCAGCAGCAGGGTGGCTCCGTCGGCGGGGCCGAGATCGGCGTCGTGCCTCCCGGTGCCGCGGCCGTCGCCCGGACCATCCCGGTGTGGAGGGGCAACCACTTCATCGCCGTCGGACCCGACGGAAAAGTGTACGTGCCGAACCCGGATAACAAGACGGTGCTTGTCCTGGCCCCCGGCGGCACGGCGGTGGACCATGTCATCGGCGTCGGGGTGGGGCCCGTGGAAGTCGCTGTCGGCGCGGACGGCACCGCCTACGTGGTCAACCAGATCGAGGGCACGGTCTCGATCGTTCCCGCCGGCCAGGCCGCGGCATCCCACACGATTCCCACCGGGGCAGTGGCCGGTACGACGGAGAATCCCCACGGCATCGCCGTCGCCCCGGACGGCACGGTCTACGTCACGAACATCAGCACGAACAAGGTGGCGGTCATCGGGACGGGGGCGGACCGGGTGGGCTACACCATCTATGTCCCGGGCGGCCCCAGCGAGGCGGCCCTCGGACCCGACGGGACGCTTTACGTCTCGAGTGTGCTCGCAGAAGGAATATCCGTGATCAAGCCCGGTTCGCGGACCGTCGACTCGACCATCCCGACCGAGGGACGCCCCGGGCACCTCGCGGTGGCCCCGGACGGCAGCATCATCGCGGCGACGCCGGGCACCGGCGTGGGCAACGGGTCGGTCTCCCGCTACGCGCCGCCGGCGCCGGTACCGGCCTCCGCTCCTGCGGGCCCGGCCGGTGCCGGGGTAGGGAACGGCACAGGAGTCGGGAACGACGCCGGGCCCTCACCGTGGAGTTCGCCCGGCGCCGTAGCGGGTGCAGGCGGCGCGGCGGTGATCGTCGTCGCCGCCCTGGTGCTGTTGCTGGGCCGACGCCGTTCTCTCAGAGCCGACGGACGCGTCGGCGACGTCACCGCCGAACAGGCGTAGCGCTAGGCCGTCTCGATCCAGTAGCGGCGCTTGCCGTTCCGGGTGTCCTCGTAGGCGCCGCCGTTCCTTTCGATCGTGGCGCGGGAGCCAGCGTTCTCCTCGTCGCAGGTCAAGAGTGCCCGCTCGATTCCCAGGCCGCGGGCGATCGGCAGCGCCTCCGCCAGGGCGCCCGCGGCATGACCGCGCCGCCGCGCCGACGGACGAACGCTGTAGCCGATGTGCCCCACCTCGTTGAGGAGGAACTCGTTCAGGTGGTGGCGGACCGCGAGTGAACCGACGAAGTCGCCGCCCTCCACAATCCAGAGATACGTGCAGGGCACATAGCCGGGCTTCCGCGGAGTCTCCGGTCGCGCGTCCCGGCGCAGAGCCTCAACAAAAGCGGCGAACGCGGCGGAACCCGCCAGGTCCGCGTCCGGCCGATGCTCTATCCCGCCGCCATCCTGGTGCGCGCCGTCGAACTCCGCAAAGGCCTCCAGCCAGGAGGCGTGATAGATGGTGTCGGGTGCGGTAAGCCTGGCCATGCCCCGATCCTAGCCGGGCCGGGGTCGAACGCTGTGAACCCGTGCGGCTACTCGAACCGGGACGGGTCGCCCATGCCGCGTCGGACCACCTCGGCGGCACCGCCGGAGAAGTCGATCACGGTGGTCGGTTCCGCGCCGCACTCGCCGGAGTCGATGACGGCATCGACCACGTGGTCCAGCCGCTCCTTGATCTCCCAGCCCTGCGTCAGCGGCTCCTCCTCGTCCGGCAGCAGTAGGGTGCTGGAGAGCAGCGGTTCGCCCAGTTCCGCCAGGATCGCCTGGACCACGGTGTGGTCCGGGATGCGCACCCCCACGGTCTTCTTCTTCGGGTGCAGCAGCCGCTTGGGGACCTCCTTGGTGGCCGGCAGGATGAAGGTGTAGCTGCCGGGGGTCACCGCCTTGATGCTCCGGAAGACGTCGTTGTCGATCTGGACGAACTGTCCCAGCTGCGCGAAGTCCTTGCAGACCAGGGTGAAGTGGTGCTTGTCGTTCAGGTGCCGGATGGCCCGGATGCGGTCCAGCGCCTCCCGGTTGCCCAGCTGCGCGCCGAGGGCGTAGCAGGAGTCCGTCGGGTAGGCGATCAGGCCCCCGGACTTGAGCAGCTCCACCACCTGGGTGATGGAGCGCGGCTGCGGGTTGTCGGGGTGGACATCGAAGAATCTCGCCATGGCATGAGCTTACGCCCGGGCACGCGGGGCACATCCATTCCGGCGCGGGGGCTGTGTCGCGTTTCATTTGCGCCCTGATCGGTGCTACCCCTTGAGGGACACCGCACGACGGACGCACCGATGCAGCACCGACGAAGAGGAGTAATACATGACTTTGCCCCGGGATGAAGACAGCTCACTGCGGCACTGGAGCGCGCGCCTGATCCAGGCCCTCCAAATCCTCGACCTGGAGGTGGACCACGAGAAGCTGGTGCAACTCGCCGACGAATCGGTCAAGGCCGTGGGTCCGCACGCCGACGCCGTCAGCGCCTTCGTCGTCGGCTTCGCCGCCGGGACGGCGTCCACCCACGGGCGCAAGAGCGTCGACGAGGCTGTCACGGCGGCCGCGGATAAGGTGATCGAGCTGTGCGAGCACGGCGAAGAGGGCGGCCCGGACGAAAAGGGCTGGACCAAGCGGGCCCAGTAGCCCGCACCCAACGCACCCACACACAACAGCCGGCAGGCCGCATCCCCGAAGGGACGCGGCCTGCCGGCTTTTCCGGAGGGGTGCTAGGCGGACACCGTCGCACCGGGAGCGGCGTGCAGGCGGCCCGGGCCGTCAGCTTCCTGGTCCGCGCTGGCCTCGAGCCGCACGATCACAGCCTTCGAGATGGGCGTGTTGCTCCCCTCAGCGGTGTGGTTCAGCGGCACCAGGACATTGGCCTCCGGGTAGTACGCGGCGGCACAGCCGCGCGACGTCGGGTACGAGACCACGCGGAACTTGCGCAGCACCCGCTCCTCGCCGTCGTCGTGCACGCCGTGGATGTCCACGTACAGACCGTCCGCGAGCCCCAGTTCGGCGATGTCGTCCGGGTTGACGAACACCACGTGGCGGCCCTTCTTGATGCCGCGGTACCGGTCGTTGTGCCCGTAGATGGTGGTGTTGAACTGGTCGTGGGAGCGCATGGTCTGCAGGATCAGCGTGCCCTCGGGGCGTTCGACGTGTTCGAGGTAGTTCACCGTCAGCACAGCCTTGCCCGTGGGCGTGGCGAAGGTGCGCGAATCGCGGGGACCGTTCTCGAGGATGAAGCCGCCTTCCTGGCGGATCCGCTCGTTGTAGTCCTGGCAGCCGCCCACCACGCGGGAGATGTGGTCCCGGATCAGGTCGTAGTTCTTCTCGAAGCCGTCCCAGTCCGCCGCGATCCTATCGCCCACCAGCGCCTTGCCCAGGCGGCTGAGGATCGCGGGTTCGGAGAGCAGGTGGTGGGAGACCGGTTCCACGCTGCCCCACGAGGGGTGCACGGCACAGACGGTGTCTTCCACGGAGACGAACTGTTCGCCGGATTCCTGGATGTCGATCTCGGTCCGGCCCATCGTGGGCAGGATCAGCGCCTCGGCGCCGGTCACCACGTGGGAGCGGTTGAGTTTGGTGGAGACCTGCACGGTCATCTCCGTGCCGGCCATGGCGGCCTCCGCGGCGTTGGTGTCCGAGACGGCGGCGACGAAGTTGCCGCCCATCGCCATGAAGAACTTGATCTCGCCTTCGCGCATCTTGTTGATGGTTTCGACGGCGTCCACGCCGTGTTCGCGCGGCGGCTCGAAGTCGAACTCCTTGCCCAGGGCCTCCATGAAGGACTGCGGCATCTGCTCCCAGATGCCCATGGTCCGGTCACCCTGGACGTTGCTGTGGCCGCGGATCGGCGAGGCGCCGGCCCCGGGCTTGCCCATGTTGCCGCGCAGCAGCAGGAGGTTGATGATCTCCTTGATGGTGGCCACGCCCTTCTTCTGCTGCGTGACGCCCATGGCCCAGGTGATGATGACCTTGTCCGCCTTCAGGTACCGGGCGGCCAGCTCGTCGATCTCCTCGGAGCGCAGCCCGGTGGCCTCCAGGACCTCCCGCTCGTCCAGCTGCGCGAGGTGTTCCTTCAGTTCGTCCAGGCCCTCGCAGTGCTCGGCCAGGAACGCGTGGTCCAGAACCGTCCCAGGGTTGCGGTCCTCGGCGTCGAGGACGCGCTTGGAGACGGCCTGCAGCAGGGCCATGTCCCCGCCGATCCGGATGTGCATGAACTGGTCCGCGATGGAGGTTCCGTGGCCGATCACGCCGCGGACCTTCTGCGGGTTCTTGTAGCGGTGCAGCCCGGCCTCGGGGAGCGGGTTCACGGCCACGATCTCGCCGCCGTTGTGCTTGCAGTTCTCCAGCTCGGTCAGCATGCGCGGGTGGTTGGTGCCCGGGTTCTGGCCCATGATGATGATCAGGTCGGCGTCGGCGTAGTCGTCGAAGTTCACGGTCGCCTTGCCGATGCCGATGGTCTGGCCCATCGCCCAGCCGGAGGACTCGTGGCACATGTTGGAGCAGTCCGGGAGGTTGTTCGTGCCGTAGCCGCGCACCAGCAGCTGGTAGAGGAAGGCCGCCTCGTTGGAGGTGCGGCCGCTGGTGTAGAAGGACGCCTCGTCCGGGGACGCCAGGCCGTGGAGCTTGTCCGTGACGATCCGGATTGCCTCATCCCAGGACACGGGCGTGTAGTGGTCCTCGCCGGCGGCTTTGAACACCGGTTCGGTGAGGCGGCCCTGCATGCCGAGCCAGTAATCGGACCGGTCGCGCAGTTCGCTGACCGAGTGTTCGGCCCAGAACGACGACGGAATCACCAGCGGCGTCGCCTCCCAGGTGACGGCCTTGGCGCCGTTCTCGCAGAACTCGAACGCCTTGCGGTGGTGCGGGTCCGGCCAGGCGCAGCTGGGGCAGTCGAAGCCGTCCTTCTGGTTCATCTTCAGGACCGTTTTGCGGGTCCGGTTGGGACCCATCCGCTTGATCGCCGGCTCCATGGAGTGGTAGACGCCGGGAACTCCGGCCGCCCAGTGCTTGGGCCGGTCGCCGACCTCCAGGTCCTTTTCGTTCGGTTCCTGTACCTCAGGTGTCTTGCGAGCCACGACAACTTCCCTTCTGCAGACGCCGCCGTAAGCCCGGCGGCGGGCACAACTCCTCTACGCACCCTACCCGCCCACGTGAGACTCGACTCTCAGCCGGACCGGAGCGCCGCAGGTAATCGAAGGGGGCGGGCTATTCGGCCGCGCGTTCGGCGAGGGCTGCCTGGATCTCCCGGCGCAGGACCTTACCGATCAGCGAGCGCGGCAGTCGCTCCATGACCACCACCCGCCGCGGCACCTTGTACGCTGCCAGGTGTTCCCGCGCGAAGTCCCGCAGGGCGCCGGGGTCCACCGTGCCGCCGGCGTCGGGCACGACGGCGGCCACCACGTCCTCGCCGCCGCCGGGCCGGGGCACGCCCACCACGGAGACCTCCGCGACGCCGGGGAACCTGGCCAGGACGTCCTCGACCTCGGTGGGTGAGACGTTGAAGCCGCCGGTGATAATCAGTTCCTTGATCCGGTCCCGGATGGTCACGAAGTGGTCCTTGTCGACGGAGACGATGTCACCGGTCCGGAACCAGCCGCCCTCCAGCAGGGCCTCCTCGGTGTCCTGCGGGCGGTTCCAGTACCCGGCGAAGACCTGCGGCCCGCGGATCAGCAGTTCGCCCCGTTCGCCGGGCGCCCGGTTGACGGCGACGTTCCGGGGATCGACGACGCGGATGTCGGTGAGCGGAAAGGGGACGCCCACGGTGCCGGGCTTGCGGCTCGGGCCGAAGGGGTTGCCTATGGAGATCGGCGAGGTCTCGGTCAGGCCGTAGCCTTCGATCAGGTTCCCGCCGGTTGCCTTTTCCCAGGTCTCCACCGTGGCCACCGGGAGGTTCATGGCCCCGGAGATGGAGTACCTGATGCCCCGCAGGCTCACGCCCCGGCGGGCGGCCTCCGCGGCGAGCCGGTCGTAGATCGGCGGGACGGCGGGCAGGAACGTCGCCGGCGAGCGCCGGTGCGCCTTCAGGACCAGGCCGGCGTCGAACTTCGGGAAGAGGACCAGCCGCGCCCCGATGCTCAGCGAAAAGGTCATGCAGAGCGTGAGCCCGTAGGCATGGAACATCGGCAGGACGGCGTAGACGGTTTCCTTGCCGTCCTGGAGGCCGGGTACCCACGCGCGGCCTTGCGCGGCGTTGGCCTGCAGGTTCGCGTGCGTGAGCATGGCACCCTTCGGCGCGCCGGTGGTGCCGCTGGTGTATTGCAGGACCGCCAGGTCCCCGGGCGCGGGCCGCTGGTGGCGCCGCTTGAGCCGCCCGGCGTCCAGCAGCCGGTGCCATGGCAGTACCTGCCGTTGAACGACGGCGGCCCGGGTTCCGCGCGCCGGCTTCCCGGCGGCCAGGGCGGCGCGTGCCTTCCGTGCGGAGGGCAGCGGAAGCCGCAGCGCCAGCCGTTTGCCCAGCGGCATGGCCGGGATCAGCTCGACCGACACCACGGTGCGGAGGCCAATGTCCGCCGGCAGCCGCAGCACCCGGTCCACGGCCTTGTCCCAGACGATTGCGACGGTGGCGCCGTGGTCCTCGAACTGGTGGCGCAGCTCGCGGTCCGTGTACAGGGGGTTGTGTTCGACGACGACGGCCCCCAGGCGCAACACCGCGTAGAAGGCAATGACGTGCTGCGGGCAGTTGGGCAGGACCAGGGCCACCCGGTCCCCGGCGGCCACTCCCAGCTTCTGCAACCCGGCGGCCACGCGGTTGATCTGCGCGCCGAGCTCCCGGTAGCTGGTCCGCGCCCCGAAGAACTCCAGCGCCGTCCGGCTGCCGTAGCGCCGGACGGACGCCTCCACCATGTCCACCAGCGACCCGGTGGGCAGCACCAGGTCGGCCGGAACGCCGTCGCTGTAGTGGGCGGTCCAGGGCCGGTCCGCCCACGGGAGGCCCGGCACCTGTGGTTCCGGAAGAGATTTCTGCTTCATGCCTGGTCCTTGCCGTGGGGAGGGGGTCCGGCCGCTGACGGGTCCGGGGGCAGTGGTTTGCGGCGGCTGCGGGACAAGTCGGCCACCCCAAAAAAGCCTACTGCCCGGTATCGGGTCCCGGGGACGGCGGTGCCCGATTGGCGATGCCAGTCGGTGGTCCCATTGGGCTGTCTGCACGGGGGCCAGGGCTCCGCTGCGCCGTGACTTTCGGCCCTACGGAGCGTGGGCGATTGCGCGGAAGGTGGGGGTGACGGACTCGGGAACGGAACGCACCATGACACACGACCGGCCTTCCCTGCGGTTCTTCGGTGCGACAGACACCGTGACCGGTTCCCGGTACCTGCTCGAATCCGGCGGCCGCCGCGTCCTGGTGGACTGTGGATTGTTCCAGGGCTACAAGCGCAGTCGGGAACGCAACCGGGCCCCGTTTCCCGTACCGCCGCACTCCATCGACGCCGTCGTCCTCACCCACGCCCACTTGGACCACACGGGCTATGTCCCGGCCCTGGTCCGGGACGGCTTCAAGGGTCCCGTCTACGCCACCGACGGCACCGCGGAACTGTGCAAGCTGATCCTGCCGGACAGCGGGTACCTCCAGGAGGAGGAGGCCAAGAACGCCACCCACCGCGGCTCGGCCAGCCACTCGCCGGCCCTCCCGCTCTACACGGCGGCAGACGCGGTCCGCTCGCTGAACAGCTTCAAGGTCCGGGAGTTCGATGACCCGCTG